>DATBWD010000082.1:0-15324 GCA_036515015.1 Tepidiformaceae bacterium | reverse complement strand
GTGGCCGGGTGACCGGGGGCTCGAGCGCGGTGAACACCACCATCGCCCTGCGAGGAATGCCGGAGGACTACGACGGCTGGGCCGAACGGGGTAACCCGGAATGGGCGTGGGAGAAGGTGCTGCCGGCCTTCAAACGCCTTGAGCGTGACCTCGACTTCGGGGACAGAGATTACCACGGCGACGCCGGCCCGATAAGCATCCGGCGCTACCGCACTGACGAGATGACGCAGGTTCACCAGGCGTGGCTGGAAACTGCGCGGAACCTCGGATACCCGGACTGTCCAGATGCGAACGACCCCGCAAGTTGGGGCGCCGGTCCCCACCCGATGAACAAGCTCGGCCGTGTCCGCGTCTCGACCGCGGTTGGCTACCTCGCGCCTGCACGCATCCGGCCGAACCTGAGGATCCAGCCCAACACCACCGTCCGGCGGCTCGTCATCGCCAAGGGGCGCGTCGCGGAAATCGAGCTGGAACGTGAGGGGCAAATCGAGACCATCACCGCGAAACTGTTCGTCCTGAGCGCGGGCTCGATCATGTCGCCCGCAATCCTCATGCGATCAGGAGTGGGTCCGCGTGAGGAACTGGAACGCCACGGGATCGAAGTCCTTCGGGATGTGCCGGGCGTTGGGACCCGACTTTCCGACCACCCGGCGCTGGCCGTCGTCTGCCGGGTGAAGGACCCGTCGCTCCTGGATGCCGACCAGCCGATCGTGCAGACGATCCTGCGCTACACCGCGCCTGAGAGTGAGTTCCGAAACGACCTGCAGATCGAGGCGTTCTCGTTTTCCCCGAGAGGCGGACCGCTCAACACGTTCGCCGTCGCGGCCGTGCTTGAACACGCCCATGGGACGGGGACGCTTCGCCTCTCGTCCGCCGATCCGGCGGCAAGCCCCATCATCGAGCAGCGTTTCTGTGAGGATAAGCGAGACCTGCGGCGTCTGGTCGCCTGTCTCCGAGACACACTCGATTTCACAAAGGCCCAGCCCCTGGCCGGGATGATCGCCGAGCAACTCTTCCCCGACCCGCGTCGTGCCGTCAGCGATGAGTCGCTCGGGGACCTGGCGCAGCGACTCTCGGCGAGCGGCTTCCATCCCTGTGCGACAGCGCCAATGGGGCCGCAGACCGACCCGCTGGCGGTGGTGGATCAGTTCGGACGCTGCCATGCCGTCGACGGCCTGGTCGTGGCGGACGCGAGCATCATGCCGTCAGTCCCGCGAGCAAACACCAACCTCACCTCGATCATGATCGGCGAGATGGTGGGTGAGTGGATCCGGACGAGGGCTGGGGAGTACGGGTTGTAAGGGTTGGAGGCGCCGGCCGGAATCGAACCGGCGATAAAGCTTTTGCAGAGCTCTGCCTTACCACTTGGCCACGGCGCCGGCCGTTGATGGTGCCCAGGGTGAGATTTGAACTCACACGCCCATACAGGCACTGCCCCCTCAAGACAGCGTGTCTGCCATTCCACCACCTGGGCACGTCATGTCCGATCCTAGGAGCCGGCGAAGCCTGCGGCAAGCGCTTGAGGGACGGCTTCGCCTTGTGAAAGACCCGGAAAGGAGACTTGGCAGGGGTGGCAGGATTCGAACCCGCGACACTCGGATTTGGAGGCCGATGCTCTACCAACTGAGCTACACCCCTGCTCGGCCACCATCGATCGTAGCAAATTCTGGCGAAGGGGGAATTCGCGCCGGCTCGACCAGTCCTATGGCTAACCCGGCGGGGCATAAGGGAAGCCAGTGGTATACTCGCCGGCATGGGAGATAAAGTCCGCCATCTCCTCTCCGCGGCAGACCTGAGCGGAGGGGAGATTTCATTTCTGCTCGATGTTGCATCGGCCCTCAAGAAGCGGCCTCAGCGGGTCCTCGAAGGGCGCCAGCTGGCGCTGTTATTCGAAAAGCCGTCGCTGCGTACGCGTGTCAGCTTCCAGGTGGCGATGCGGCACCTCGGCGGGGAAACCATTTACCTCGCGCCACAGGAAGTCGGCCTGGGCGAGCGCGAGGCAATCAAGGACGTGTCTCGCGTGCTCGCCCGCTACGTCGACATCGTGGCGGTGCGCACGTACGGGCAGGAGATCGTCGAGGAATACGCCCAGTACTCCCGCATTCCGGTCATCAACGCGCTGACCAACGAGGAGCACCCCTGCCAGGCACTGGCGGACCTCCTGACGGTCAGGGAGAAATTCGGGCACCTGGAAGGAGTGTCGCTCGCGTTCATCGGCGACGGCAACAACGTCTCCGCGAGCCTGGTCCTCACGGCCGCATCGCTCGGCATGGATGTGCGGATGGCGGCCCCGCGGGGTTACATGCTTCCCGAACCGCTCATCTCCGAGGCGAGCGAACGGGCGAAGCAAAGCGGCGGGACCCTGACGCTGGTGAACGAACCACAGAAGGCCGTCGCCGGCGCCCAGGTGCTCTATACAGATGTCTGGACCTCGATGGGACAGGAGCGCGAGGCCGAACGCCGTCGCATCGCCTTCGCTGGATACCAGCTGAACGGCGAACTGGTAGCGCACGCATCGCCCGGCGCCCTTGTGATGCACGACCTGCCCGCCCATCGCGGCGAAGAAATAACCGAAGACGTGATCGAGAGCGAGAATTCGATCGTTTTCGATCAGGCCGAGAACAGGATCTGGGCGCAGGCCGCCGCCGTTGCGTTTCTCCTCGGTGTTGCCGACCGGATCGGCACCTAGACCCGGCCGCCTGACCTCAGGCGGTATGATGAGCGGGAGTTACACCATTCCATTCCGGCCGTCTGCCTATGCCTGACCTGGAACAGTACCGCGAGATCCTCAGCCAGTTCAGCTTCTCCAGCGCGATCGACGTGCTGCTTATTGCTGCGGTCATCTTCGCGACGCTCCGATTGCTCAGCGGCACCCGCGCGATGACACAGCTTCGGGGAGCGCTTCTCCTGGTCCTGGTCGCGGTCCTCGCGGGGCGGCTGTTCGGGCTGACCGTGGTGAACTTCCTCGTCGAGAACTCGTTTTCGGCACTGGTTATTGGCGCCGCCATCGTCTTCCAACCAGAGATCCGCCGGGCGCTGGACAGGCTCGGACGCACCGGTTTGCAGGGCTGGTTCGAACATCCCCGCTACGAAGAGGTCATCGACGCTGTTGTGAAGGCCGCGGCGAGAATGTCGGAGGAACGCCACGGAGGGCTCGTCGTCCTCGAACGCGGCACCGGACTGCAGGACGTGATCGAGACAGGCATCCCGGTGGACGCCCGCATTTCTCCGGAACTCCTGGCGGGGATCTTCTATCCCAACTCGCCCCTGCACGACATGGCGGTAGTCCTCAGGGAAAACCGGGTTGTTGCCGCCAGCTGCGTCCTGCCGCTTTCAAGCGAACTCTCGGAAGATGACCGTCAACTCGGGACTCGGCATCGAGCGGCCGTCGGTATCACCGAGCAAACCGATGCGCTCTCTGTCGTCGTCTCGGAAGAGACCGGGGGCATCAGCGTCGCCGTTGCGGGGAGGCTCACGCACGTGACCGACGAGCGTCGCCTGCGCGCCGTGCTCGAGTGGCTGCTCGAGCCGAGAACGTCTGGCGCACTGGCCCGGAATGGACGTGGCGGGGTGCCGGTGTGAGTCGAGTCGTCGAGTCCATCGCCTCGTTCTTTCGGCTGGGGTGGGTGCTCATTCGGACCACTGGAGCCAACCTTTACGACCACTGGGCGCTTGGCCTGTTCAGCCTGCTGGCGGCGTTCGCTCTCTGGATGCTGATCCAGGATGTGGAGAACCCACGCATGGAAGCCGAGGTGCCGGTCGGCCCGGGGGGTATCACCGTCCAGGCGGTCAACAAGCCGGACGGGCTGATTGTGGAAGACCTGCCGCAGGTGAGAGTCCGCGTCGAAGCTCGCGAGGCAGACATCCCAACGCTCCGCGCGAGCGACTTCAAGGCCGAGGTCGACGTCCGCGACATCGCCGCCGGGGCGACTGAAGAGCGTCCGGTCAGGGTGTCCTCGACGAGGGACGGCGTGAGGATCATCGCGGTCACACCGCCGAGCGTCGCGGTTCGCATGACCCAGGCGGTGACCAAGGAGTTCCCGGTCGAAGTGCGCCAGACGACCCCGCTTCCAGAGGGGTACGAGCTCGAAGCCCCACCGGAGGTCGACCCGGCGTTTGTGAGCGTGACCGGGCGTGCCCGGGATGTGGAAATGGTCCACAGCGTCCAGCTTGATCTGAGCCTTGCCGGCGTCCGAAGCGCCGGCGAACGGGAAGAGCCGCTCGTAGCGCGGAGCGAAGGCGGGAACACCGTTACCGTGCAGTTGTCGGAAGAACGGGCGAAGGTAAGTTTCAAGGTCCGGCAAACTATCGCGTCGCGGACGCTGGTGGTGACCGGGACGATCACCGGCAGCGCTGCCGATGGCTTCCAGGTGGTTTCGATTTCGACCGAACCGGCGCAGGTCACCGTGACGGGGCCCAAGACAGTCATTGACAACCTTCCTCCAACCATTCGCGCGGAGGCCCTCGACATCAGCGGCGCCCGCAACGATCTGACGCAGACCAGGCAACTCGAACGGCCGCCCAACGTCTCCTTTGACCGGCCCAGCGTCGTCGTGCGCGTCCGCATCGCTGCGATTGAGTGTGGAGGCACCGACTCGCCGCAGTGCCCCGCGATGACGTTCGTCGTCGCTCCGACGTTCACCGACATTCCCGAGGGCCTCATCGTGCAGCCCTCAACCAGCTACTCGGTGGTGGTGCGGGTGAGCGGCACGCTCCAGGCGCTCACTGCGGTAAAACCGGGCGACATCCGCGCCACGGTTTCGCTGGCGGGCGGCAGCGCCGGGCAAGCGAGTTATCCCGTGACGGCGTCGATTGCCGCCGGCTCGGGCCTGACACTCGAGGCGGCTGACACCAGCCTCGTCGTGACACTGGTACAGCAGTGAGACCCTCAAGCGAGATTCTGCCCCGGGTGGTCATCGTCGGGCGGCCGAACGTTGGCAAGTCGTCTCTGTTCAACCGGATCGTTGGCGAACGAAAGGCAATTGTGGAGGACGAGCCGGGGACCACGCGCGATCGGGTCGAAGCCGACATCGAATGGCTCGACCGCCGCTTTCGCCTCATCGACACGGGCGGATTCGAAACCGATGAAGAGAGCGTCTATGCGCCACTGATCGTCGAGCAGATTCGGACGGCGATTTCGGGCGCGGCTCTCGTGCTGTTCTGCGTCGACGCGCGTGACGGCCTGACTGCGAGTGACTACGACATGGCCGACGTCGTTCGACGGTCGGCACGGCCGGTGCTGGTCGTTGCAACCAAGGCCGACAACGACCTTCGCGGTACCGCAGGGATTGCCGAGGCGTCTGCCCTGGGCTTTGGCGAGGCCATCCCCGTCAGTGCGCTGCACGATATGGGCGTTGGCCTGATGCTCGATGAGGTCGTCGAGCGAATCCCCAACACCGGCGCAATTGTCGAGAGCGATCGGGTTCGTCTCGCCGTCATCGGCAGGCCGAACGTGGGCAAGTCCATGCTCGTGAATGCCCTTCTTGAAGAAGAACGGGTAATCGTCAGCGATGTCGCGGGGACCACCAGGGACGCCGTCGACGTAGAACTCGACACCCCGGAGGGCGCCTTCACCCTGATCGACACGGCGGGCGTTCGCCGGCCCGGAAAACTCGGCAAGGGTGTCGAACGCCACTCGGTGATGCGGACGACGTCGGCCGTCGAGCGCTGCGACGTCGCCATCCTCGTGGTCGATGGGACCGAGGGGGTGACGGCCCAGGACACACACATCGCCGGGATAGCCCTGAAGAGCTACACCGGGCTCATCATTGCCGTGAACAAGGTCGACCTGTGGGACGATGAGGCCGCCCGCCGCGACTGGGCCGAACGCCAGATGCGCGGCCGGGTGCAGTTCGCGCCGTGGGCCATCGTGACGTACATTTCGGCCCTCGAACGGCGTGGGCTCCCGCAACTGCTGAAGCTGGCGGCGGAGGTCCGCGAGGCGCGGCGTCGACGAGTCCCAACGCCCGCGCTTAACGCCGTCCTGAAGAAGGCGGTCCAGGAGCATGTGCCGCCCGTTGTCCACAGCAAACGGGTCAAGCTGCTCTACGCCACCCAGGCCGGGATCGAACCGCCAACGTTCATCCTGTTCGTGAACGACCCGAAGATCGTGCATTTCAGCTATCGGCGTTACCTTGAACGGGTGATCCGTGAGAATTACGACTTCGAAGGCACCGCGATAAAACTCGTACTCAAGTCCCGCAGCGAGGGTGACCCAGGCTCGTGATCCCGGAATACCTGATTAACATTGCACTTGGCTACCTGCTGGGTTCCATCCCCTCCGGACTCCTCGTGGGCCATCTCTGGCTGGGACGCGACATCCGGCACTCCGGGAGCGGGAAGACCGGGACGACGAACGTCCTCCGTACCGCTGGGCGACTCCCTGCAGCACTGGTGCTAATCGCCGACGTCGCCAAAGGGGTCATACCGGCGCTTGCCGGCCGTCTGATCTTCGACAGCGACGCTGTCGCAGCCGCCGGCGCTGCAGCCGCGCTGGTGGGACACGTCTGGCCGGTGTTCGCAGGCTTTCGTGGAGGCCGGGGGGTCGCAACATCCCTTGGCGGCATCCTGGGCCTCGCGCCACTCCTTGCGCTCCTCTTCCCGCTGGTGGGAGCGCTGATCATCATTCCCACGCGCATCGTGTCGCTCATGTCAATCATCGGAACCCCGGCCAGTGCGGCGATCGTGGTCGTCGCTGCGATGACCGGCCGCGCTCCCGAGGCAGCGGCTGTCTACGCGGTCTTTGCGACGGCCGTGATCCTCTACATGCACATACCAAATATGCGCCGGCTCCTCGCCGGCACCGAGCCGCGCATCGGGCGGGGCGGCAACCGCGCCGCCACGGGATAGCCTTGGCCTTCGTCGTCGTAGGCGCCACGTCGTGGGGCGTGACCATCGCCTGGTTGCTCCGCAACAACGGTTACGAGGTGGAACTCTGCGTCCGCCACGATGGCGAACGGGAGTCTGTGCGGGCTGCCGGTGGCCTCGCTCGCCTGCCCGAGGTGCACCTCGACCCCGCCGTCGTGCTCTCGACACCGGCTGACGTCACGCGGCGGCCGGACGGGGTCGTTGTTGCGGTGCCCGCCCAAAGCGTCCGTCCGACCCTGGCCGTGCTCCGTATCGATCGGTCAGTGCCGATTCTCTCGGCGGCCAAGGGCATCGAACACGGAACTTATCGCCTGATGAGCGAAGTCATCGAGGATTGCGGGTGGGCCTCGAGGCGCATCGCTGCGCTCTCGGGACCCAACCTCGCGCACGAAATTGTGCGCTGGCTGCCTGCGGCGGCTGTTGTGGCCTCGTTGGATAGCGATGAAGCGACAGCCTGGCAACAGGCGCTGTCCAGCAGCACGTTCAGGGTTTACTCCTCAGCGGACGTCCGGGGCGTGGAGGTAGCCGGGGCCATCAAGAATGTGATCGCGATAGCGGCAGGCGCTGCTGTCGGCCTCGGCCTCGGAGCGAACACGATCGCCGCTATCGTTACACGCGGGCTCGCGGAGATGACTCGCCTCGGTACGGCGCTTGGCGCCGACCCCCTGACGTTCCTCGGCCTGGCCGGGATCGGCGACCTCTCAGCGACATGTTACTCGCCGCTCAGCCGGAACCGCCGGCTTGGAGAACTGCTGGCTGCCGGCCTCAATGCTGCTGACGCTCTTGCTGAAATCGGCGAGGCTGTGGAGGGCGCGGCAACCGCCCCCGTGGCGGTCGAACTCGGCCGTCGGCGAGGGATAGAACTGCCGATCGCCGAGCAGGTGACGGCCGTCCTTGAGGGAAGGGCCACCGTCCGCGAGGCGATGGCCGCTCTCCTCGGCCGCCCGCCCACGAGCGAGGCCGAACCGCGGCCCGGCTGATGCTAGACTGGAATTAATGGCGACTTCGGGAAACGAGATCGCGGCCCTCGTCGACACCATCCTGACCGGCGGAAGCGCGCCGGCCTCACGCCTGGCTGTCCTCTCCGACCTGGACGGCGCCGGCGCGGATCAGCTCCGGGCGGAGTGGGCCCGGCTTTCGATCATCGCAAAGGTGGAACTGCTCGCCCAGTCGACCGAACTGGCCGGCGACAACGTCGACCTCGACTTCACGCAGCTAGCGAGAATCGGGCTCCGTGATGATAGCGCCGAGGTACGTGTGCTGGCCGTAGAGGCCCTCTGGGAATCTACCGACCGTCACGTTGCGCGCGATCTCACGCTCCTCCTCCGCGCCGACCCTGATGAGTCCGTCCGGGCGGCCGCAGCCGCCTCGCTCGGGCAATTCGTCCTGCTTCGTGAACTCGACGAATTCAACGCGGAGCAGGGCGACGAAATCGTGGAGGCCCTGCGGATAGCGGCAGGCGGCGCCGAAAGTTCGCTGGATGTTCGCGCGCGCGCCCTCGAGTCGCTTGGGCCGCGCGCCCTCCCGTGGGTTGCCGGGCTGATCACGGAGGCATACTACGACGAGGAACCCACGTTGCGGCTCGCCGCAGTCGTTGCCATGGGCGGCACGGCGGATGACCAGTGGCTCGACTACCTCATCGAACAACTACACTCCGATGACCCCGAGTTTCGTTTTCATGCAGCGTCTTCCCTGGGGGTGATCGCCTCACAAGACGCGGTGGAATCCCTGGCTGAAGCGCTCGACGACGACGACTCGGATGTCCAGATCGCTGTCATCGTGGCACTGGGCGAAATTGGGGGTCCCGAGGCGGTGCGCTGCCTCAAAGACTTCCGGCTTCGGGCTCCTCCGGGCCTCGACGAGGCCGTCGAGATCGCCATCGAGGCAGCCTCATTCGCTGCCCAGCCGGGGGGCGTCGAAGACGAAAGCGAGGACGACGAACCGTGAACCCGCGCAGCCCGGTCCAGGATGCAGTTTCAGCCGGCGGGGTCGTGTGGCGCCGCGGCCGGGATGGCCTGATTGAAGTAGTCATCTGCGGCCGCAATGACGACAGCCTGTGGTGCCTTCCCAAGGGGACACCAGACGCCGACGAGACCATCGAGCAAACCGCTATCCGGGAGGTTGAAGAAGAGACCGGCCTGCACGTCCGGCCCGGGGCGAAGCTTGGCACCATCACCTACTGGTTTGTCGCCAACGGGGTGCGCTTTCACAAGCGCGTGCACCACTGGTTGATGGAACCGGTGGGCGGCAATCTGTCCGACCATGATCATGAGTTCGACCGGGTCGAATGGGTGCCGATATCGGTCGCGCACGAACTGCTCAAGTACGAGAACGAGCGCCGGATGGTGCGGAAGGCCGCGGAAGCACTCGGAGCGGAGTTCCCGTGACAGGCGCCGTGGATGGCGCGCACGTGGCTGTGGGCCGGGGCGTTCGAGTACGGCACAAGCTACCGGGCGATGCCTTCGACGACTTTCTCTGGCGCCGGGACCCGGAGATTGCCCGCTACGATGCTGCGAAGCCGCTCTCCACGACCTTCGGTGAGTTCCTGCGGCGCTTTGAGAACGATCTCTCCACGATCGACCCCCGCAGGCGACTCTTCGCGCTCGATGACGAACAGGGCACGCACATCGGCAACATCATGTACTACAACGCCGACGAGAGGCGCCTGGCGGCGGAGTTCGGCATGGTCATCGGGCGGCCGGACTACCGTGGCAGGGGACTCGGTCGCGAGGCTGCCATCGCCTTCCTCCATCACCTGTTCGTGACCGAACAGTTCCAGGTCATTTACCTTCACACGCTCGAATGGAACGAACGCGCGCGCCGGTGTTTCGAGCACGCGGGGTTCCTTCCGGCTGCCCGCGTGCGGCGGCGGGCGGAATGGTTCCTGCGCATGGAGGCGCCCCGCGAAGGCTGGCTCGAGTGGTACCGGCGGGAACGCAGCGACTACTGATCGTCGTGCTCGTCGCGACCGTTCGGGCCGCAGGGTCAGGGCGCTTCCAACCCCTTTTTGTCCACCATTACGCGCTCTGACCTGAGGGGATGGCCCTCAGCCGCCGAATGTGAAGAAGAGGCAGTGTGGCCGGAACTCCCTCCGGCAGCTAGCAGCCGTGAGGAGTACGTATGGAACCAGGAACGCTGACGGCGGCGGACACTGACTCCGCGTCCGTGAGTGAGCCAGCGGCGGAGAAGCTCATGGAAGTGCGGCAGGGCCCAGCCGGCACCGGCCAAACCTACCGTCAGCTCCCTCCGGCTCCAGATCGCATCGACGAACTCGGGCTTCCTGAACGCTTCGTTGAAGACCTCTCGCTGAAGACTCTTCACCGCCTCACGGTGCCGACTCCCTCCGGGCTGGCAAACGCCATGCGCGTTTCCACTGCCATCGCTCGTGAAGCGCTTGATGGACTCAAACGCCAGCGGATGGTGGAGACGACGGCTGCCTCCGGGCGGTTCGAACAGGACTGGCAGTACCGCCTCACGGATCTCGGTCTCCAGGAAGTGGCCAACGCGCTCGACCGGAGCCGATACGTCGGGCCGGTCCCAGTGCCGATCCACGACTACTTCGCGGAACTCGAGCAAGACACGGAGGTTGGGGCACCCGACCCGAAAAGGCTCGTAAGGGCGCTTCAACAACTCGTCCTCGGGCACGACGTCGTTGCCAAGGTCTGCCTCGCGTTCACTTCGGGCCGGCCGGCCATGCTCTGGGGCGCCCCCGGCAACGGCAAGACGACTATCCTCGAACTCTGTAGCGAGTCGATCCAGGGCGTCACCTTGATGCCCATAGCCGTTTACGTGAGCGGCCAGATCGTCCGGCTCTACGACGACCTCGTGCATGTCGCGCTTCCAGCGGACGCCGGGCTTGACGGCCCCGCCCCGGTCGATCGGCGATGGCTGCGCATCCAGCGGCCCTTCGTGTTCGTCGGAGGCGAACTCCGGCACGAGGACCTCGACCTTGCGTACGACCCCGCGCTTGGGTACCACCAGGCTCCACCCCATGTGAAGGCGCACGGCGGATTGCTGGCCATCGATGACTTCGGGCGGCAGCAGGTATCCCCGCACAACCTCCTGAACCGCTGGATCGCGGCGCTCGAGCGCGGCGAGGACACCATGGCCCTTGTCACCGGCGAGCGCATCACATTCCCCTTCCGTTCGACCATCTGCTTTAGCACGAACATCGAGCCCCGCACGATGCTGGAGGAAGCACACCTTCGGCGCATCCCGTACAAGATCCGGATCCCCGAACCTACGCCGGAACAAATGGCCGAGATCTTCACCCGCTTCGCCGAGGCGATGGAGGTGGAGTGCCCGCCGGGCGGCATCAACGTCGCCGTCAGCATGATCGGGCGCGCGAGCAACGGGAACTTCCGTAGTTGCCACCCCCGCGACATCCTCCAACTGGTCCTCGAAGAGGCAAGGTTCTCGAATCGCAAGCCGGTGCTCGACGCGGCCGCGGCGCGAAGGGCGTGCGAGGTGTACTTCGCGGTTGACCCCGGCCCAGAGGTTCCGGGTGATCGCGAGGCGGTGGAGAAGGCGGCCTGACGCGATCTCTCAGATGGTGTCGAGTTCGAAGGAGTAGGTTTCGATCACCGGGTTCGCCAGCAATCGCGAGCACATCTGATCCACCTGTTCCCTCGCCGACGCCTCATCGTCAGAGGAAAGCGTCACCTGGAAGAAACGGCCGGAACGCACCCCTTCGACGCCGCTGAACCCGAGCGAGGCGAGCGCTCCGCCAATGGTGATGCCTTCCGGGTCGTTCACGGTCGGCTTGAGCGAAACATAGACCCGCGCCAGGTACTTCTTGCGGTTGGTCACGAAGGCAGTTCCTCCCCGGTCAACATCCTGTAGGCAGTCAGGTAGCGTTCGGTTGTCGCGGCGGCCACGTCATTCGGCACTTCGGGTGGCGGTTCACCATCCCTCCAGCCACTCTTCACCAGCCAGTCCCGCACAGGTTGCTTGTCGTAGCTCGGCTGCGGACCGCCGGGACGGTAGCCTTCCAGCGGCCAGAAGCGGCTGCTGTCGGGCGTCAGGAGCTCGTCGATGAGGATCACTTCTTCATTTCGCAAGCCGAATTCCAGCTTGGTGTCGGCGATGATCAGACCCCGTTCGAGAGCGACCGCGTGGGCGTAGTCGTACACCGCGATGGTCCGCAGCCTCATGGCGGTGGCGGCGTCTTCTCCAACCAACTCTCCGAGCTGCTCATAGGTGATGCTCAGGTCGTGACCCGCCTGTGCCTTGGTCGTGGGCGTGAAGATCGTCTCGGGTAGCCGTTCGGACTCGCGCAGACCGGCCGGGAGGGGGACGCCACAAATCGATCCGTCGCGCTGGTAATCCTTCCACCCTGAACCTGCAAGGTACCCGCGCGCGATGCACTCCGCGTCGTAGCGCTGCGCCTTTCGGACGAGCATGGTCCGGCCGTAGTAGCACTCGTCGAGTTCGAAGGGGACCGTGTTGGCGTTTTCAGCTGTGATGACCGCTATGAAGTGGTTGGGCACTACCTCCGCGATCCGGTTGAACCACCAGGCGGACAGCCGCGTCAGGACTTCCCCTTTGCGCGGGATGCCGGTGGGCAGGACGACGTCCAACGCCGAGATGCGGTCGGTCGCGACGATCAGCAGATTGTCGCCGAGGTCGTAGGTGTCGCGGACCTTGCCGCGAGCGAACCGGTTCGGAAGGTCGGTTTCAAGCAGGACTTCGGTCATCTCGTGTCTCCCCAATTCTGCGGTAGAAGATCGTTGTCGTCGCGGCAAAGTAGGTACCGGCCGGCACGAGCGCCGCGCCAAGGGCGAGAAACACGCCGGCGTTCGTCATGAGCGATACATTTCGGCTGGGGTCCTCCGAATAGAAGGGGATGAGGACCAGGACGAGCACGATGGTGGTGGCCACAAGGCTGACGAGGAACACCGCCAGGACCACGACGACCGTACCGAGCAAGCGGAATGCATTGCCTCGCGTCAACCGCCAACTCCGGCGAATAGCCGTGGGTATATTGACCTCCTCGAGGATGAACGCGTGGAGACCGAGCCCGAGCCGAAGGGCGAGATAGACCGTCAGTACCAGGCCGATTCCCGTGATGAACAACACGCCCCCCGCGAGCAGTAGCGCCTGAAAGATCACGAAGATAACGAGCAAGCCCCCGAGGCGTGTGAACGGCGGGTCCAGCGACGCAGATAGCGGTTGGGGACGGCCATCGAGCGTGGCGCGCACGGCGACGATTGCCCCGGCGATGCCCACGCTCGTGAACAACGAGTGTGCCCAGGAAATGATGGCGACCCAAAGAATCAACTGGCGTGGCGCTTCGCTGCCAAAAAGCGTGCCGGCGTCCACATCGACATCCGGGAACGCGACGGCGTAGAGGATGATCCAGGCGACCGCCGCCGCGATGGAAAGGGGGATCTGTGTCGCGAGCACCGGCAGCATCGTCCGCGGGTTGCTACGGATGAGCCGGTAGCCCTCTTTCCAGATGGGCGCTCGCGCCTGGTCAGGAGTTCGGCTCTTGGCTTCGTCTGGTGTTTGCAGGGTCACAGCCCCAGGCGTTCGTAGGTCGCGCCGATGTTCTGCAAGTAGAACGAGTAGTCGAAAAGCCCGCGAACCGCATCTTCGCTCAGCCGCGCCGTCACCTCCGAATCGGCCAGTAACAGGTCGAGGAAAGGCACTCGCTCCTGCCACGCCCTCATCGCGTTGCGCTGGACGATGGCGTACGCCTCCTGGCGGCTCAGACCGGTCTCGATGAGCGCCAGGAGCACGCGCTGCGAGAACACGAGGCCGTATGAGCGCTCCAGGTTCTCTCGCATGTGGTCCGGGAAGACTGTGAGCCTGTCCATCACACCCGCGAACAGGCTGAGCATGTAGTCGAGGACGAGGGTCGCATCCGGGAACACGATCCGTTCAGTCGACGAGTGGCTGATATCGCGCTCGTGCCAGAGTGCGACATTTTCCATCGCGGTGACGGCGTAGCCGCGAAGCACCCTCGCCAGCCCGGTGACGCGCTCGCAAAGCTCAGGGTTTCGCTTGTGCGGCATCGCGCTCGAACCGGTTTGCCCTTCGTCGAAGGGCTCCTCGGCCTCGCGCACCTCGGTCTTCTGCAGTGCACGGATTTCTGTGGCGAACTTCTCGAGCGAGGCTCCAATGATGGCCAACGTCGTCACGAACTGGGCATGCCGGTCGCGCTGGATGACCTGCGTCGACGCGTTCTCGAGCCCCAGTCCGAGCTTCCTGCAGACGATCTCTTCGAGTTCCGGAGGGACCGACGCGTGCGTGCCCACGGTGCCGCTGAGCGCGCCTACGGCGACGGCCTCCCGGGCCTGTTCGAGGCGCCTCCGATTGCGCCGCATCTCATCCACCCAGACGGTCAGCTTCAGGCCGAAGGTGGTCGGCTCAGCGTGGACACCATGCGTCCGGCCGGCGCAAAGCGTGGCGCGATGCGCGACGGCCTGACGTTCGAGGACAGCCGCGAGCGCATCGATGTCATCCAGCAGGAGGTCCGCGGCATCACGCAGTTGGAGCCCTGTCGCGGTATCCCACACATCGGAACTGGTTAAGCCGAAGTGGACATAACGACCTTCTTCGCCAAGTGATTCAGCCACGGAGCGAAGGAAAGCGGTCACGTCGTGGTGGGTGATGGCGATGTACTGGTTCACCTTCTCGAGGTCGAAGCTGGCGTTTCGGCGGATCTTTTCCGCCGCTTCGACCGGTATGCGGCCCAGTTCGGCCCACGCTTCGCAGGCGGCTATCTCAACGTCGAGCCAGCGCTGGTATTTCGCCTGGTCGCTCCAAATGGCGGCCATCTGAGGACGGGAGTAACGCGGGATCATTGGCTGCGGTGTTGCCCGGTTGGTGAAGGTGAGTGGCTGGTGTTCATTCTACGGCCCGCGGGCGTTCTCCCTTCCCAGGATCGCGATACTCCTCGCGTGGCGGGCTGAAGATGTCTACGGCGACCGCGTCTTCCAGCACGTGGACCTCATGGTCGACCCCACCGGGGACGCACCAGCTATCGCCGGGGCCAAGCTCCTCCCACCGATCGCCGAGGCGGAAGCGAAAGCGGCCGCTCGCGAGATACCCCGTCTGTTCGTGCGGGTGAGTATGGGCGGGGACGACGCTCCCTGCCTTCAAGTGCAACTCACACAGCATCGTGTGTGCGCCTTCGCTGAGAGTCCGGCGAACGATGCCAGGAAGCATCTCAACCGGCGTGGCTTCATGGTTGCGATTCAACCCGTCGGGCATGGGAACGTGCCTCCTTGACGGCCGGGAATGCTGAGGTGCGCGGGCCACGACATCATGGGACCGCCCTCAGCGCAATGTCCGTCCGGTACTGAGCGTCCATGAACTTTATCCGCCTGACATTGTCGTACGCCCGCTTCCGAGCTTCCTCGAACGTGTCGGCCAGCGCCACAATCGTCAGCACTCGACCGCCGTTGGTGACGAGACCGCGCTGGTCGCGCTTCGTGCCCGCATGGAACACGA
>DATBWD010000081.1:0-3353 GCA_036515015.1 Tepidiformaceae bacterium | reverse complement strand
GTATAGCCCGTCGCCCGCCACGCACCGCCCCGTCACTTTTGGGGTTGACCGGCGCCAGCCGGACCACCATCGTAGGCGCCCAACCCCCTCACGGAGGTCCCGGAATGCCCCGTTTCGCCCTTGACTTCTTCGCGCATCGCCTCGAAGCCGCCTACCTCACCGACCCGTTCCACGCCTTCCGCGTCAACCTCGAATCCGTCCATCCGTCCGAGTGGGATGTCCGCCCAAGCAACCCCAGCATCGGCCCCGGCAGCGAGTTCGGCCCCGAGCCTGAACTCTCGATCTGCGACCTCACGGTCCACGTCGCCGGCGCCAAGCAGATGTACGCGAACCGCATGTTCGGCGATGGCTCCCTCGAGTGGCACGACATCAAGCCCCCTTCCACAGCCATGTCGTCGGTCCTGACCTGGCTCGATGAGAACCACCGCGCCCTTGTGGACGGGCTTGCGCGCCTCGAAGACGACGCTGAATTGGGCGCCGAACGCCTCTTCCCGTACCGCGGTCCCCAGCCCGTGGGCCGGCTGCTCTCCATCGTTATCAACCACGACCTCTACCACTCCGGCGAGATAAACCGCCAGCGAGCCCTCATCCGCGGCTCGGATGGATGGGAACGCTAGCCCCCCACAACCCGCGCCCGGATCGGTAGAATCACTCCCGTGCCACCACTGCCACTCGAAGGTATCCGCGTCTGCGACCTCACCTGGATCATCGCCGGGCCCACTGCCACACGAGTCCTCGCCGACTTCGGCGCCGAAGTCATCCGCGTCGAACACGAACAGGCCATCGACGCCATTCGCCTCGGCCGGCCCACCGTCGGCGACCACCCCACCCTCAACAACTCCGGCTTCTTCAACTACTTCAACCGCAACAAGAAGAGCATCCTCCTCAACGTCCGCCACCCCGACGGCTTCGACATCCTGAAGCGACTCATCGCCGCCAGCGACATCCTCGTCGAGAACTTCTCCAGTCGCGTCCTCGAAAGCTGGGGACTCGACTACCCGCAGCTTCGTGACATTCGGCCCGACATCATCTATTGCTCGCTCTCGGGCTTCGGTCACAGCGGCCGCGACCTCGACTACACGACCTGGGGCCCCACCGCCCAGGCCCTCAGCGGCCTCACCCTCATGTCCGGCCTGCCGGGCAAGCCCCCTGCCGGCTGGGGCTACAGCTACATGGACCACACCGCCGGCTACTACGCCGCCTCGGCCATCATGATGGCCCTCCACCATCGCAACCGCACCGGTGAAGGCCAGCATATCGACCTCTCCCAGGTCGAAGCCGGCCTCGTCCTCACCGGCCCCGCTGTGCTCGACAAGACCGTCAACGGCCGCTCCTGGCGCCGCGAAGGGATGCCGCCCGGCAACCGCGCCTGGCAGCCCGCCGTCGCCCCCCACAACACCTACCCCTGCGCCGGCGAGGACCGCTGGGTCGCCATCGCCGTCATGAACGACGCCGAATGGCAGGCCCTCGTCCGCGCCATGGACGACCCCGAATGGGCCGGCGATCCTCGCTTCGCCACCAACGACGGCCGCCTCGCCCACCAGGACGAACTCGACGCCCGCATCGAGACCTGGACCACCGAGTTCACCGACTACGAAGTCATGGAACTGCTCCAGGCCGCCGGTGTCCGCGCCGGTGTCTGCCAGCACGCCGGCGACCGCTTCGAAACCGACCCCCAGCTGCGCGCTCGCGACTGGTGGCACTCGCTTCCCCACCCGGAACTCGGCGACTGCGACTACGACGGGGTGGTCCCGAAGCTGTCCGGCACGCCCGGCCGGCTCCGCTCCGCATCCCCGATGCTTGGCGCCGACACCCACGACGTGATGCGCGACGTCCTCGACATCCCCGACGAACAGTTCGCCGACCTCCAGGCCGCCGGGGTGTTCATGTGAGCGGCCCCCTCGCCGGTCTTCGCGTTGTCGAACTCTGCGACGAACTCGGCCAGCTCGCCGGCAAACTCCTCGCCGACATGGGCGCCGACGTCATCAAGGTCGAACCGCCTGACGGCTCCGCCGCCCGCACGGTCGGGCCCTTCGTAAAGGACATCCCCGGGCCGAACCGCTCGCTGAACTTCTGGTACCACAACACCAATAAGCGCTCCGTCGTCCTCGACTACGCCCACGCTGAGGCTGACCGCGACCATCTTCGCCGCCTCGTCGCAACCGCCGATGTCGTCCTCGAAGGCTTCGAACCCGGCTACCTGCCGTCCCTCGCCCTCGGATATGACGACCTGCGCGGCCTCCGCGACGGCCTCATCATGTGCTCGATTACCCCCTTCGGGCAGGACGGCCCATGGGCCCACTACCGCACCTCCGACATGGTCTCCCTCGCCCTCGGCGGCCCAATGAACATGAACGGTTACGACCCCGAGGACGCCCCCGGCGCCCCGCCTATCCGCGGCCACGGCGACCAGGGCTATAACACCGCCTCCCATTACGCGATGCATGGCATCCTTGCCGCCCTCCTCTGGCGCGATCGCACCGGCGAGGGCCAGTACATCGATTGCTCCATGCACGAAGCGCTCTCCTGCACCACCGAAGTCGGCATGCCCTACTGGCTCTACAACCGCCAGAACGTCATCCGCCAGACCGGCCGTCATGCCGCCGCCCACCGCTCCGAACCCTGGATGTACCTCGCCCGCGACGGCAGGCGCGTCCTCGTTTTCGGCGTCGGGCGCGACAATGCCAGTTGGGCGAAGATCAAGGAGTGGTTCCAATCGGAAGGCTTCGGCCTCCACTTCAACGAAGAGCGCTTCGATTCTCCCCAGAACCGCCAGCCGGCACGGGGCGCGCCCGAGGCACGCGAAATCCTCGAAGAGGTCGGCCGCTTCTTCGCCGCCCACGACTCCGACTACGTCTACCGCGGCGGGCAGGACCGCGGCCAGTCCTGGGGCGTTGTCCTCGCCCCCGACGAAGCCCTCGACGACCCCCACTGGCACGACCGCGGCTTCTTCGTCCCCACTACTGGCGAAGGGCTCGAAGGCGAGGCGTTGATGCCCGGGGCGCCCTATCTGTTTAGCGCGACGCCCTGGGAACTTCGCCGGCCCGCACCCCGTCTCGGCGAGCACACCTCCGAAGTCCTCAGCGAACTTGCCGCTCGCCCGTAATACGCCATTCATCCCCCGGTAACGTTTCTGACACGCCGGATCTGCACGATGAAAGCAGACATTCCACCGGAGGCCGCGCGATGAACCCTGCTTCGATCCTTGCCCGTACAGTCGGCGAGATCGCCCGGGCGAACCCGCGCGCCATCCTCGCGCTGGCCGACCTGGGTATCGGCCCGCGTTACCTCTTCTGGAGCCTTGAAGCCGCGGCCCGCGACCTCGGCATCAACGTTGATAAGGTCGTCGCACG
>DATBWD010000080.1:0-3708 GCA_036515015.1 Tepidiformaceae bacterium | reverse complement strand
GAGTTAAGGGGCATCATGTCGATGAGCGTTCCAATGGCCGGCGCGACAGCCTGTTGCCGCCGTTGTTCGTTCAGTCGACGCCCCAGCACGCTGACGGCTTCGGCGAAAACAAAGTCGAAGTGCACGGCCTGAAACCGGTCGAGCAAGGGATCGATGCGGACAGCCTGCGGGTGCAGGGAATCGCGATTATCCAGCAGGGCCACCACGACGTTGGTATCGAGTGCGACCGAGAGTGGCACGCTTATTCGTCGTAGAGCGCTTCGGAATCTTCGAGCGCGTCTCCGCCCAGGCCGATAATGCCCTTGAACGGACCGAGGCTGGACCCGGGGACGAGCACGGCGTAGAGGCCTGGAGTGGTCTTCGAATAGAGGCGCCGGTAGGGGCCGGTGTCCTTCCGGGTCGCCGCTTTCAGGGCACGGGCGAAATCGATCACTTCGCGCACGTGCTCCTCCGGCAGTTCACTGGCGACTTCGTGCAGTTGTTCGAGGGCTTCGGACTTCCGCGGCTCGGCACTCATGAGATACCTCGTGTGAATCATACCAGATGGCTCGGTCGGCCCTAACCGCGGGGGCAGCTACAATCGGGCCATCACCCCTATCCGGAGTCGCCCATGCAATTCGAGCTTTCCGAAGAGAACCGCCTCATCAAGGACACCGCCCGCCGAATCGCGAAGGATATTGTCGCGCCGCGGGCGAAGGAACTCGACGAGACGGGCGAATATCCGCACGACTTCTTCGAGGCGTTCAAAAAGGCGGGGCTGCTCGGCATGGCCATCCCCGAGGAGATGGGCGGCACCGGCAACGGCATCCTCCCGCTCTGCCTGGCGATCGAAGAGGTGGCGAAGTATGAGTGCGGCGCCGGCCTGATGCTCGTGCTCACGGGCCTCCCGAACCGGCCGATCGTCTTCGGCGGGACGAGCGAGCAGCAGCAGCGCTGGCTCCCCGATGCAGCCAGCGGGGCGACGAAGGGCGCGTTCTGCCTGACCGAACCGGACCACGGTTCCGACGCCGCCAACCTCGAAACACGGGCGGTCCGTGACGGCGACGACTACGTGCTCAACGGCAACAAGGTGTACATCTCGGGCGGGACAGTGGCCGACTACCTGACGGTGTTCGCGCGGACGGGCGGTCCGGGGCCGAAGGGCATCAGCGCGTTCGTAGTGGATGCGAAGTCGCCGGGGGTGAACATCGACCGGACGGACGACAAGATGGGCGTCCGGAGTGTGCCGACGGCGCATTTCAGCTTCCAGGACGTGCGCGTGCCGGCGGACAACCTGCTCGGCGGGGTCGAGGGCAACGGCTTCAACCACGCGATGCTGACGCTGAACAGCCTGCGGCCGACGGTTGGGGCGCGCGGTGTCGGGCTGGCGGAGGGGGCGGCGAGCTATGCGCTGGAGTGGGCGCGGGAGCGGAAGGCGTTCGGGAATGCGGTGATCGACTTCGAGGCCATCCAGTTCATGTTCGCGGACATGGCGATCCAGATTGAGGCGGCCCGCAACCTCGTCTACAAGGCGGCGTGGCTGGTCGACCAGGGCAAGTTCACGCGTGAGTACGCGCACCACCTTTCGATCGCGAAGGCGTTCGCGACGGAGATGGCGAACAAGGTCGCGTTCGATGCGCTCCAGGTGCTCGGCGCGCAGGGGTACATGAAAGACCACCCGCTCGAGCGCCACTACCGCGACGCGCGCCAGTTGACGATCGTGGAGGGGACGAGCCAGGTGCAGCGGGTGGTCATCAGCCGGGCGATGATCGACCGGGCGCTGGTCTACGGGTAGGGGTTACATTGGCCGGCCTATTTCCCGGGGGAGGCTTCCGGATGAGTCCCCGGCGGCGGGAGACGCCCCGGCGTCGTCGCGCAGGTGCCAATGGTGAATGCGCCGCGAGCGGTGCGTCTCCGTGAGGTCATCCTAGTGCACCGCCTCGGGGCGCAGCCGTTGGCGGGCGGGGGTGTTCCTCGCCCGCAGCTGTAGCAGCTGGCTTCAGTTCGTGGTCCAGCTACCGTTCAGGCCGAAGCCTGGCGGTTCTTGCATGAACTGCAGTCCATGGAGTCCGCCAACGGGGTCGTTGTAGACCTCTTCTATGACCTCATACTGACCCCAGAGCGAACCGCCGGTGCCCACCCAGACTATTTTCGCGAAGTACGTGTAATGGGCGTCTTCCGTGCCATCGCCGTCGGAGTCATAGTCGCCCTCGACCAGGTTGGTCTCCCATCCCAGACTGGTGCCGCCGACGACGCCGTCAACCAGCCCGCGGTCTAGCTTCCCGTCGCCGTTGCAGTCGACGTTCGCCAGCCAGGCGTCGCTCCACTTCATGATGAGGCTGTCGTCAACGTAGTCGCCGGTGCCACCCCAGTACTTCCCGTCGAGCACACGGTCCACGCTATCGTAGGTGCCGACGAACAGGTGGGCCTGGTAGTTGTAGCCGAACTGGTCAAAGCCCATGACTAGGGGGTTGCCTGCGGAGTCGGTGATTGTCCCGCCCTGGATCGTCCCGCAGCCGTCATGATCGGAGGGCGGGGGATCTGCCCTGACCTCTTGGAATCCCCCGGCAGTGCCAGCAAGGGCAAGAACCATAGCGGCCAACATCGCAACGAGTTTCACGCCTGACTAACCTCTGGCGCCCCGCCCTTTTTGTCGGGCACGCCCGCGGCCAGTTCCCGAGGCTGTTCCCCCCTGTTTACCGATCGGTAACCGGCGCGATTACTATCGCCAAAGGTGCTAGTCAGTGTCAACCCTTCTTGATCGCCCTATTGCGACAAGAAACGTCGCTATTCGATGCAGCAAGGTACTTGCGAATCGCTCAGCGCGTCGAATCGAATCCAATGGGGGGCTTCGTTAGAATTTGGTCAGAGTTGAGCGCCCTTTTTCAGCGACGGAAACTGCGCCAAAAGATGTCGCTGATCACATCCATAGTTGTGCCGTGGGCGAGAAGAACGTTCAGCCTTCGCCACCAGAGGAGGACAGTGGTGTCGAGAAGGACTCTCAATGCTGATCGCTAGTGAAACCGGGCTTGTACCACTCGCCGAGCTGAGCATCTGGCAGGGGAGCGTCGAAGATCGGGCGAGACCCAAAATTTGCCTTTGCCAGTTCCGGCTACACGACGCCGCTTCTCGGATGCCTGCTGGATCGGCGCAAACCCATGGTCCCCTGGCGGTGTGGCAGCCATGTACAATGCGCGGCATCCCTAACTGGAGGCTCCTATGAGTGTCGAGTTCCAGAGCGACCTCGAGCGGGTCAGCGAGGGGGTGACCGTCGCACGTCAGCAACTGCTGCGCGTCGTGGGGCGGCTCGGCGACGCAGATCTCGACAGGGGAACCCGCGGCGGCTGGACCGTCCGCAAGGTTCTGGAGCACACGATCCAGTCTGAATGGTTTTACGCGGCCGGAGTCGATGCTCTTCGGGAGCGCACTCCGAGGAGGCCCGCCCCGGGGGACATCGACCTTGGCTCGTTGAGCGCAGTCCTTGCCAGTTTGGAGAAGTCGCGACAGGCACTGCAGGATGCCGCCGAGGGTGTCGATGAGGATGCCTTTTACGCCGTGAGGACAGTGCTCCACCAGGAGTACAGCGTCCTGAGCATCCTCGAGAACGTGGAACTACACGATAACGAGCACAGCGCGCAGATTGGGCGGATCCTCAGCAACTCGGCGGAATAGGCCCCTTACGCGGGCTCGATCGTGGCGGTGAGGGCGCAGGTTTCGAGTTTCTGGCGG
>DATBWD010000079.1:0-2623 GCA_036515015.1 Tepidiformaceae bacterium | reverse complement strand
TCGGGTTGTTGGGCGAGGGGAGAAAAACGACGCTGCGTCCGGCACCGACCGCCCTCGCGATGCCTTCCCCGTCTACTGCGAACGCGTCCCCCCGCGGAACTTCGACGATTTGCGCATGGTTGATACGTCCGAGGAAGCCGTACATGCCGAACGTTGGTGTGGCAGTAACGACGGCGGCCGGCTCGACGAGGCGAATGATGATGTCGATAAGGTCATCGGAGCCCGCACCGGCGACCACCTGGTCCAGTTCAACCCGCAGGTAATCGGCGATTGCCGAGCGCAGGTTGTGCTGCCCGGGGTCGGGATAGATGTGGAGGTCGGCGTTGGCTACGGCGTCGCGGATCTCCGGGATTGGGCCGTAGAGGTTCTCGTTGGCGTCGAGCTTCACCAGCCGTTCGACCGGCATGCCGATCTCCCGGGCAAGGACATCGAGTGGCTTGACGGGTACATAGGCTTCCAGGTCGTGGAAGTCGGGGCGAATGAACTGGCTCACGTCCATGGGTCGTTAACGCCCCTGGATCCGGCGCTCAACCGCGCTGGCGTGGGCGGTGAGGCCCTCCGCACGGGCGAGGATGCTTGCGGCGCGCGCCAGTTCCTCTGTGACCTCGTCCGGGATGTTCACGACACTCGTGATCTTGACGAAGTCGTTGACGCTCAGGGGCGAACTCCAGCGGGCGCTGCCCCCGGTGGGCATGGTGTGGCTGGGCCCGGCGGTGTAGTCGCCAATCGCCTCGGGCGACGACTCGCCAAGAAAGAGGCCACCGGCATTGCGCACCTTCGGCGCATAGGCCATCGGGTTCTCCACGATGAGGCAGAGGTGCTCCGGTGCGTAATAGTTGGCAAGTTCAATTGCATGGTCGATGTCGTTCACGAGGATGCAACCGCCCCGGTTCTCCAGCGAGGCGCTCGCGATTTTTCGCCGTTCGAGCGTGCGTAGCTGGCGGTCGATGGCGCGCGAGACTTCGTCGGCGAGGTAGTGGGACGGGGTCAGGAGGATGGGGCTTGCAAGCGCGTCGTGTTCGGCCTGGGCAAGGAGATCGGCGGCGACGATTTCCGGGTCAGCACTTTCATCGGCGATGATGACTGTCTCGGTTGGGCCATAGATCGAGTCGATGCCGACGTCGCCAAAGACCTGCTTCTTGGCGACGGTCACGAACAGGCCGCCCGGCCCACAAATCTTGTCGACGCGCGGGATGGTCTCGGTGCCGTAGGCGAACGCAGCGATGCCCTGGGCTCCGCCGGCCCGGAAGACGCCGTCGACGCCCGCGATGTCGGCTGCGACGAGTTTCACCGGCGGCACGGAGCCATCGGGGAGGATTGGGCTGGTCATGTAGACCTCGTCGACACCGGCGACCCGTGCGGGGATTGCGCACATGAGGACGGTGCTGGGGAGCGGCGCGCGCGTCCCCGGGATGTAGAGGCCAACACGTTGGATAGCGCGGGTCAGTTGGCCCAGGCCGTTCTGGTTGAAGTCGAAGAACGAACCGCGCATTTGCTGTTCGTGATAGCGACGAATGCGCTCGGCGGCGAACTTCAGGGCATCGACGATCGTGCCGTCGACGGCATCGTAGGCCGCACGGATCTCCGGCTCCGAGACGCGCAGTTCCTCGGCGTGGGCGCCGTCGAGGCGGGAGTTGTAGAAGCGGACCGCGTTGTCACGATCCTCCCGGACGTCCCGGATGATGCGGCGGACCACTTCTTCGGGCGACAACTCCTGGCCGAAGGCGCGAAACGTCGTCTCCCGCATGTCCATGGGGAGTTCTTCGGTGTCGAGCGGCTTGCGGTCGAGGAGGAGGCGGCGCCCCTCTTCGGCGTTGCGGATTATCCGCATGCGAGATACCTCATGACTGCCGTCCCGGCGGCTTCGGTGGATCGTTGCACAAAAGCGTCGACTTCTGCACTCGTGATGTGCGCGATGGTCTCGTCGAGCAGTTCGGGCAGTGCGTCGAGGAACCCGGAGAGCGTCTCGCCCTCGTCCAGGCCCGCGTAACGCAGGTGGTTAGAGATCATGCCGCGCATGCGGTCCCAGTCCATGGCGCGCTGGGAAATGTCGTAGGTCACCTGGCGCCACCGCTCGAGTGTTTCCGTCTCGACGAAGCCGCAGTCGATGTTTTCGACCGTGCAGCTGAGTGCCTCGGCGAGGCCTCGCTTGAGTTCCGGGTCGTCGCCGTAGCGTTTGTCCATATCGAACTGGAGCAGCCTGTCCATGACGTTCGCCCGAATCGTGCCGCCGAGTGAATCGTGCTGGGCGAAGAAGCGCCGATAAACGCCGGTTATGTACTGTTGGTCCATGACGAGATGACTGATGTACCCGGCGACAAAGGCCCGGGTCTCCGCGTTCAGGTTCGCCGGATCGATGAGCGCGCTGTGTTCTTCGAGGAAGGCAGCGACCGAATCCTGGTGGTTGTCCCCGTTCAGGTCGAAGAAGTGGGTGCTGTAGCGGTCCTGCCTGGGGAGGACGCGGATGTCGGGCGTGGTGGCGCCGAGGAGATAGGCCCCGGGGTTCTTCTCGAGGGAAACATCTCCGACACCGGCCGCCACCTCCCGCGCGAGGACCATGTGGAGGGTGATGGGCGGCATCAGCTCACCGCCACTGCCCGCGCGGAGGTCTCGAAACGGTCGA
>DATBWD010000078.1:0-2370 GCA_036515015.1 Tepidiformaceae bacterium | reverse complement strand
GGCCGCCCCCGTCCCTCGCTGACCCTCACCCCTCCCGGCTCCGCTGCGCAGACGGAAAAGAGCGCACCACGTTCCGCGCAGCGGGCCACCATCACACTCCAGGGTCCCCTCCTCTCACCCTCGGTCTCCCCGTAAAGCACGATTCATGTTCTGCAACAGGCCCGGATGCTATTCTCGGTTCGAGACAGGGCGCCCGGCGGCCCCAACATCGCCGCCCAAAACGCTGCCCAGGAACATCACAGCATGTCCAACCGCCAGGCCCGCCGCGAACAGTCACGCTCCTCGCGCTCACCCGCACGCAACAAGCGCACCCAGCGCCCCGCGCCCGGCAGAGCCCCGAAGCAGGGAGGGGGCGGCCCCGACCTCTTCTCCCCGCCATACCTCATCGGCCTGACCATCCTCATCGTCGCCCTCGCGGCCGTCCTCATCTACGCCGCCAGCCGCGGCGGAGATGACCAAAACACCGACCTGGTAGCCGCCCTCCAGGCCGCCCACGAAAACTTCCCCCAGGACCTCGCCGATGGCCCCACCGTGGGCGACCCGGATGCTCCCCTCAAGCTCGACATGTACGAAGACTTCCAGTGCGGGTTCTGCCTCCGCCACACCGCCGAGGCCGAGCCCACGCTCATCCAGGAATACGTCACGACCGGGAAAGTCCAGATCACCTATAAGCATTTGCCCGTGCTCGGCACCGAGTCCCTCCGCGCCGCCTCCGCCAGTCAGTGCGCCGCCGACCAGGACCGTTTCTGGGACTACCACAACACACTGTTCATCCAGCAGGCCGAGAATGGCCCGGCCCATAACCAGGGCACCTTCAGCGACGGCAATCTCCGGCAGTTCGCCGTCGACCTCGGACTCGATATGGACCAGTTCAACGAGTGCTTCGACAGTGACAAGCACCTCTCCCTCATCCAGGACCAGACCCGTGATGCCAGCGCCTTTGGCCTGACCGGCACCCCTTCCTTCGTCCTCAACGGCACGCCGCTCGGCTCCGGCGGCTTCGACCTTGATGGCTGGCGCCGCGTCCTCGACGAGGCCTACACCAGCGTGACCTCCTCGCCCACACCGGGCGCGGCCGAGTCACCCACGCCGGGCGCGACCGAGTCGCCAACCGCGGGCGCCACGACCACGCCGGCTGGCGGCAACTGACGTGACAGACCCCGGGGTCGATACAGGCATCGACGAAGAGTCGCCCGCCCGCACTCGCTGGGACGGGTACCTCGGCCCCCGCATCTGGGCCCCCGTGGGCATCCTCCTCCTCGCCGGCCTCGCGGCCTTTGCCGGTCTCTATCTCAACGAGCGCGGCGAGGCTGGCGGCGCGGGCGCCTGCGAACCCGGGACCCCCGGCTGCGAACTTCGCCAGCCCATCCACGAACACGCCGACTTCGCCGTCTTCATCCGCGGCCAGCGCCTCGACTTCAGCGACGATCGCTTCATCTCCACCGCCGACGAGGAACTCAGCGAGAACGTCCACATCCACAACCCCCGCCACACCGTCGTCCACATCCACCGCGAGTCGACCACCTGGGACGAGTTCTTCCGCTCCCTCGGCTTCGAACTGAACGACCCGAGCCTTCTCGGCGTCACGCCGGAGACCACCTTCCTCAAGCTGCCCGACGGCACCACCTACTCCGCCAATGCCACCGAGACGTTCAAGTTCTACGTCAACGGCGTCAAGGTCGATGGCATCGCCAGCTACAACATCGCCGACCTCGACCGCGTACTCCTCAGTTTCGGCAGCGAGTCCGAAGAAGACGTGCTCGCACAGTTCGATGAAGTGACCGACGAGTCCTGTATCCCCTCCGGGCGCTGCGTCGAACGCGGCAACCCCGACGACGAGCCCTGCTCCGTCACGAGCGGCGTCTGTAACTAATCCGGCTACACTGGTCGCGTGACCGCCATCCAGTCCCACGAACTCGCCTCCATCCGCGACTGCGTGGGCCGGACGCCCATGGTCGAATTGCGCAGCCTCTCGCCGAAACCCGGTGTCCGCCTCTTCGCCAAGCTCGAAGCGCAGAACCCCACCGGCAGCATCAAGGACCGCATCGTCCTCCGCATCCTCGAACAGGCTCGTCTCCACGGCGAACTCGCCCCCGGCCAGCCCATCGTCGAAGCCTCGACCGGCAACACCGGCGTCTCACTCGCCATGTTCGGGCGCCTCCTCGGCCACCCCGTCGACGTCTGCGTCCCCGAAAGCGTCTATCCCGAGATCGAAGCGCTCCTCCGCGCGTACGGTGCGAACATCCGCTGGGTCCCCCGCCAGGCCGGCATCAAGAACGCCATCGAAGTCGCCCGCGAGATAGCCCGCGACGAGGGCGGCTACATGCTCAACCAGTTCGGCAGCGCCGAAAATGTTGCCGCCCACTACGA
>DATBWD010000077.1:0-3728 GCA_036515015.1 Tepidiformaceae bacterium | reverse complement strand
CACTGGAAGTGTACCGGGGGGGCCAGAAGGTCACGCTGACGCTCACGCTGGGGACGCCGCCCGCCTGATCGGACGTCCCCCGCGGCACCGGACCGCGAGCGGCGGTAGTCTAAGCGGGTGACGCAGCGCATCGTCTCACTTGTCCCCAGCCTCACGGAGTTGGTCTGGTGGCTTGGCCGTGGCGATGCACTCGTTGGGCGGACGCGGTTCTGCACGGAGCCGCCGGAACTTGCCGGCACCGTACCGGCTGTCGGAGGGACGAAGAACCCCAGGCTGGACCGCATCGTCGCGCTGAGGCCAGACCTCGTGCTCGCGAACAAAGAGGAGAACCGCCAGGAGGATGTCGGGGCGCTGATCGACGCGGGCCTGGATGTCTTGCTGACGGACCCGAACACGGTCGACGAGGCCGTCGCGATGATCCTCGAGGTAGGCGAGTGGGTGGGGGCGACCGAGCGGGCCGAGCAACTGGCCGCCGACGTCAACGCGGCGCTGGAGGAAGGAAGGGCGAGGGCTGTCCGCGTGTTCGTGGCAGTGTGGAAGAAGCCGTTGATGGGCCTCGGGTCCGAGACCTACGGGCATGACCTGCTCGAGCGTGTTGGGGCGACGAACGTCCTGGCGGGCCGGCGGCGCTATCCGGAGGTGACGATGGAGGCGCTCGCGGGACTCGCACCGCAGGCCGTGCTCCTGCCGGACGAGCCATACCCGTTCAAGGAGCCGGACTGCGCCGATTTCGTGGCGGTGGCGCCGGCGAGGGTCGTCGACGGCAAGCTGCTGTGGTGGTACGGCCCACGGATGCCTGCCGCCATTCGCGAGCTGCGGAAGGTGCTCGGCGAGTTCGAACCCGGGGACTGAGGGGCCCGCTCAGCCGGTGCAGCGCCCGGGATCGCGGATGAACGCGATTTCGCCCCGGCAGACGGTGGCCTCAACCTGAAGCTGGCGGTCGAGGAGGACGATGTCCGCGTCCATTTCGTGGGCGAGGGCGCCTTTGCGATTCTCGACACCAGCGACCCGGGCGGGGTTGGTGGCGCAGAGGCGGAAGGCGGTCGAGACATCGACTTCGAGGAAGGCGAGCACGTTTCGGAAGTGCTCATCCATGGTGGCGACGCTACCGACGATGGTGCCGTCGCGGCGGACGGCGCGGAAGCCTTCTACCTTGACGGGGTCGTCTCCGAAGGTAGCGGTCATCTCGTCGGTGCCGGCGATTTCGAGGTTGTCGGTCACGACAACGGTGCGGCCGGCGCCAAGGAGGCGATAGGCGAGCCGGAGCGCTTCGGGAGCAACATGGGCGCCGTCGCAGATGAGCTCGCAGGTCGCGCGCTCCTCAAGGAGTGCGGCGGCGATGGGCCCGCCCTCACGCTGATGGAGGGGGCGCATGGCGTTAAACAGGTGGGTGACGTGCCGGATCCCGGCGCGGAAGCCGGCCGCGGCCTGAGGGGTGGTGGCGTCGGTGTGGCCCATGGCAGCGGTTGCGCCGGTCGCGAGAACCGTGGCCACCAATTCGAGCGCGCCTTCGAGTTCAGGCGCCAGGGTGACCTGGCGGATGAGGCCACGGGCGGCCTCCTGGTAGCGCACGAAAGCCGCGGGCGAGGGGGGAAGCAGCATCGACGGGTAGAAGGCGCCTCTGCGGTCCGGGTTGAGGAACGGCCCTTCGAGATGGAATCCGAGCGGCTCGGCGCCGGAGCGGGTGCCAATCGTGGGGGCGAGGGCGGTAAGGCGACGGGCCGTGTCATCGTCGTCGCGGCCGATTGTGCTGATGAGGTAGGACGTGACGCCGTTGCGTGGCGCCCACTGGCTATAGCCTGTGACGTTCTCGCGGTCGGAGGAGAAGAACGAAAAGCCGCCTCCGCCGTGGACATGGACATCGACGAATCCGGGGCCGAGCGTCAGGCCGTTGGCGTTGAGAACCCGGGCGTCGTCTGCCGCGAGGTCGCGGCCCATGGCGGCGACGCGGTGACCTTCACAGAGGATGTCTGCGCGAATCGGGCCACCGGGGAGAGCGAGTATGCCATCCTTGATGAGTAAGCGGTTGGGCATGGTGCTAACTGGTCTTCCTTGACGACCGGTAAGGCGGATCCTACTGTGGCCGAAAAGCGGAGATTCGACCTACTCGTGCATCGTTTTCGATTGAACGGTCGCACACGGGCTGCGGCCGCAATTATTGGCTGTGCCATTGCGGCCGTCTACCTTGCGCTGGTTTTCTACACGAGTATCGATCACTACTTGTTTCCGACGAACCAGCTGAAGGTGCCACCGGTCTCGGCCAGTGTGCCGGGGATAGGAGTCAGCGTCGATGTCACGCTACCGGGGATTTCGACTTCACGGCCCGAGCCATGGACCCCGGAGTCACGCCTGAATGTGCTGGTGCTGGGGCTGGACCGCCGGCCGGACGATCCGCCGGACACGCCCTCTCGGAGCGACACGATTTTCATCGCAAGCATCGACAAGATGGACGGCCGCGTGCAGCTGCTGGCGATACCGCGTGACCTGTGGGCGGAGGTGCCATTTGGCAGCACGCCGGAAACGTGGGCCGAGGCGAAGATCAACGCCGCCCACAGCTACGGGCAACTGTACAAGTACCCCGGCGGCGGACCGGCGGCGGCGATCGCCGCCATCGAGCGCAATTACCACATCGACATCCACCATTACATCGTGATTGATTGGACCGGGTTCGTTCGCCTCGTGGATGCCATCGGCGGCCTGGAGATCGACGTCCCGGAGCCGATCTCGGACTACGGGACTGACGTGCTAAAGGCGTTTCCAAACCGGACGGTGAAGGCGGGGACGCAGCACATGGATGGAGCCCAAGCGCTGGGGTATTCGCGGGTGCGCGTGGATGGTGACCTGAAGCGCATCGAGCGGCAGCAGGTGGTGATCCGGGCGGTGGCGGCGCAAGCCACGGAACTGGGCTATATCACGCGCCTCCCGGAGATGTGGGACGCCTACCACGACGCGATCAAGACGGACGTGACGACCGGGCTCATTCCAGGCTACGGGCTGCTGGCGCGGCAAGTGGACCTCGAAAACATGGAGACCTTTTCGCTGGAGCCGGCGGTGTATGGCGGCATCGCCGAGGACGGCTCACTGATCCTTCTGCCGAACGAAGACGAGATGTTCGCGATCATCGACCAGTTCATGGCGGACCCGAAGACGCGAGACGAAGCCCCCGTGGTCGGCCTCGAGTACTCACCGGGGCAACTGGCCGCGGCGCAGGGGATGAAGGCGCACCTGGCGGCCTACGGGGTACCACCGGAACTGATCCGGCTCATAGAGGGGAGCGGTGGGACGGAAGGTATCTTCGACATCGGCGGCAAGAGTTACACCGCCGCGAAGCTAACTGCGTTGACCAACCTGCGCCTGTTGAACGTCGAGGGGGAGATGCCGGAAGGTGTTGATGTGCTGGTGCGCATAGGACAGGCAACCGAACTGAGGACACCTTGACACGGTCGCGGGAGCCGAAGGTTGGATGGCGGGAGACGCGGCGCCTGATCGGCCTGGACATGGACATGTTCGGGGAGTGGCCCCTGGCGTTCGGCGCATTCGCGGCCAGCCGGCCGCGCTGGATGCTGTTCCTCTACCTGTTGGCGACTGCGCACATGTTCCCGGCGGTGCTGCTCTACCGGCTCCAGATCCTGATGTTCGACGCCGGCCTGGCACCGCTGGCAACGATGCTATCGCGGCTGAACCATGTGCTCTTCGGGGTCAGCATTGGCCACCACGTGCGAACAACC
>DATBWD010000076.1:0-4132 GCA_036515015.1 Tepidiformaceae bacterium | reverse complement strand
CCTCCTTGCCCTCGAACGACTATAGCGCAGCGGACAGTCGACTTCGCCCCCGGGCCCGGGGGCGAAGTCGACTGTCCGCTGCGCTATAGTCGTTCGAGGGCAAGGAGGGCGAGCGATGACGGAAGCGGACTGGGCGAGACCGCTGGTGCACTGGGAGATCCTGGCGCGGGACCCCGCGACAATCCGGGACTTCTACTCGGCGATGTTCAACTGGGAAATCGCGGACGGGCGGATCATGCAGATCCCGGCGGGGATTGGCGGCCCCGAGCCGGGCCCGGCAGGCCACATCCGACCGAGCGACACTTCGCGGGTGGTGCTGTACTTCCAGGTGCTGGACCTCCGGGCATCGCTCGAACGCGCCGCGGAACTGGGCGGCGCCGTCACTCGCGAGCCCTTCGACGTGCCGGGAGGGCCCACGATAGCGAGCATCACTGACCCCGAAGGCAACCCGATCGTACTGGTCCAGCAGTAGCCCGCGAGTCTGCTCCTAGCTCGTCCCGGCGAAGGACGCGATGGGTGCCGGCTGCGTGCCGGCCAGTTGTATTCCGGCGTCCCAGCCCGGCGCCCGGCCTCCCGCCGGCGGCCTGACGCCGACGAGGTCGATGCCCGCGCGCATGAGGAGCCAGGAGATCGCTGAGCCGGAGGTCCACATCTCGCTGGTCCCGCGTGCGCGGAGACCCCACGTGTGCGGTGGGATGGTAGGGCCGAGCGCCAGGATCTGGCGCGCCGTCTCGCGGTCCGCCGAGAGCCGGACAGGGCTGGCGACGGCGTACTCCTCATCGGGAAGGGTGTCGGCGCGCAGGCATCGAAGCTGATAGCGAAAGAGTCGTAGGCGGCCGGCAACGGGCAGGCCGACTGGGCCGGTCATGAGGGGCGGCGCCGGCTCGCCGACGAACACCGGTGTGAGTTCGAGGGTGTAGGTCTCGCCGGTTTCCAGGCGCACCTTGAGCCCGGGGTGGTAGAGAGCGGCCCTCGGGCGGTGGTCCAGGAGGGCGGAGACCGCCTCCCAGCAGGCGAGGCTCCAGTTGCGGACGCGGGAGTTGGTCCCCGCGGCCACGGGGAGCCAGAAAAGATCAACGCTGCAATCGTCCATGGAATGCAGTCAGCCACAGGCCGGGCCGGGTGCGTTATGACCTTCGGCATTGCCGAACCGTCTACCGGGGGATGATGGAAATCTGACCGGCGCGTTCGAGGACGGCGAACTTCACCTGGTCGATGCTTTCGAGGCCCTGCATCTCTCGTGCTGCAGCGAGGATGTCTTCAGAGCAGCATCGGCGGGCGTCAGGATTGGAAGCCTGCGGCACGGTGGCTGAGGTCGCAGTAGGGCTTGTTCTGTGATTGGCCGCAGCGGCAGAGCGCCATCCGGGTGGCTCGCCGGGCGACTTCGCCCGATGCGTCGATAACCTCGAAATCGCCCCGCAGGAAGAGCGGCCCGTTCTTGCGAGGCTGGACCGTCGCCGGCCGTGCTGGCTCTTCCTGCGGACCATCATCTGTTCGCTCGAAACTCAGGGCGCCGGTTGGGCACGTGAGGATCACGCTCGCGATTTCGTCTGCCGAGGCCGACCGGGCGTCGATCCACGGTCGAGCTTCGGGGTCGAAGGTCTGGGGCAGTCCGCGAATGCAGTTCCCGGTGTGGATACAGAGTTTCGGTTCCCAGTAGACGACGATACCTTCGCCTACATAGGCACGAACGACGTCGGGGCTGTGGCGGCTTTCGGTGGACATTCGGCCCTGACCCCTTGCGAGTTGGTATCCACGATGAGGAAGCACGGCGAGCGATGCAAGCGGATGGCATCGCCAGGCAGGGCGATGCAGGGTCCCGTTGCGAACCGGCCGGAACTCGCGCGCGGCACGGGTCGCCGGTGGACGGAGACGCCGGGGTGCCGTTAACTCGGGACAATGCACGTGATGTCGATCGTGGGGGCGCGCCCGCAGTTCATCAAGCTGGCACCGTTCTCGGCGGAGGTGCGGCGGCAGGGCCACCGGGAAACGATCGTCCACACCGGCCAGCACTACGACGAGGGGATGTCGGCGCGCTTTTTCGAAGAACTCCAGATTTCCGAACCGGATGTGAACCTCGGGGTTGGCTCCGGCTCGCACGGCTCCATGACGGCGCGCGCACTCGAGGGGATCGAACGCGAAGTCGTGCGCTGGAAGCCCGACATGGTGGTTGTCTTCGGAGACACCAATTCGACCCTCGCGGGCGCGCTCGCCGCGGTGAAGCTTCACGTTCCCTGCGCTCACGTGGAGGCGGGGCTGCGAAGCTTCGTCCGGGAAATGCCCGAGGAAATCAACCGCATCGTCGCGGACCACTGCGCCGACCTCTTGCTCGCGCCGAATGACGTGGCGATGGCCAATCTCAGCCGGGAGGGAATCGGCGACCGTGCGGTCCTCGTGGGCGACATCATGGTGGACGCGCTCTATTCCGTGCGCGAGCGCATGCCGGATGCGTCCGCGGTGCTCACCCGGCTGGGGATCGAGCCAGTGCCCTATCTGTTGCTGACTGTGCACCGGGCTTCGAATACCGACGACCCGGCCCGCCTCGCGGCCATATTGGACGGGCTCCTGGACGGCCCGCCGGCCATTTTCCCCGTGCACCCGAGGACCCGCAAGGCGATGGAGGCGCAGGGTCTGACGCTCCCGGCCAACGTCCGCACCGTCGATCCACTGGGCTACATGGAGGTCGTTGCGCTCCAGAGCAGCGCGCTTGCCGTGGTCACCGACTCCGGCGGCCTGCAGAAAGAGGCGTATCTGCTGGAGACGCCCTGTATCACGCTCCGCGAGGAAACGGAGTGGGTGGAAACGGTCGAACTTGGCTGGAATGTGCTCGTTGGCGCGGACAAGACCGCCATCGCAGCGGCTATCGCCAATCCGCCGCGAGGGCGCACCCACCCCGCCGTGTACGGCGACGGCACAGCCGCAAAGTCTATGGTGCGGACGATAGCCGAACGGTTTGGAGCGTAGATCAGGCAGGAGGCTCGACGGTACCCGGCACCGAAGGGGAAGGGCCGTTTCCGAGCAGTTCCTCGTAGAGGGCGATGAGTTTCCTGGCCTCTGCTTCCCACGTGTACTTCTGCAAGGCGACGCGCCGGCCGTTTTCACCGAGGCTGCGCGCTCGAGCGGGGTCGGCCAGCAATTCGCAGATCGCGTTTGCATGGGCTTCGGGAGATAGCCCTTCGACCGCGTATCCGCAGTCAGCATCGGTCACAACCGCGGCCTGCAACGGAAGATCGGAGGCGACGACCGGCAGCCCCACGACCATGTACTCGACCAGTTTGTTTGGCCAGGCGAGCAGGTTGTTCGGAACGCTGGGGTCTCGCGGTAGCCAGCCGATGCTGGCCTTCGCGAGGAACGGGGGCACCTCCGAAGGCGGCACGGTCCCGAGGAAGCGCACCCCGACGGCCTCCCACTCTTCGTTGGTGCGATTCTGCTCCGACGGTAGCCCGGTCCATCTCACCACGCCGAGGATATGGAACTCAGCTTCCGGATGGGACTCGTGAACCCGGCGGGCGGTCTCGTAGAGGATGCTGAGTCCGCGAGACTCCCGCATCACGCCGGCATACGCGATGACGGGCTCCTGAGCGGCGGGCCCGGCCGGTAGCTCGGGAGCCGGGGGCAGGTTCCGGACCGTCACAACGCGGCGCTGCACCGGCCGAAATCGATCGGCCATATCGTCGGTGACCGTCACGACGGCGTCGATGCGCCGGGCGACCGTCCGTTCGATGCGCTCCATGACCGCGGCGAGAAGCTTCCGCAGGCGCGGAGGTATCCAGTCCTTGGACAGCATGTTTTCGCGGAGGAACTCGTGGGAGTCGTAGACAACCGGGCGGCGAGTGGTCCACTTGAGGAGTAGCGCCCAGGGCAGCAGTTCGGGGTCGTGGAGGTGGTAGATATCGGCGCGCGTCCGAAGCGCCTTCCAGAACAGGATCGGCCAGCGGAACGGCCGGCCCCAGCGGCCGCCCCATGACGGGAGGCTCTTGAACTTGACTCCGTCGACAGGACTATTGGGGGCGCCAGGAGCAATGAGAGTGACCTCGAAGCCGGCCGCGCTGGTCGACCGCGCCTGGCGGTGAAAGACCCGGACATCGAGAGGCGGGTGCACAGAGGTGAGCACACAGACCCGAGGGCGGCC
>DATBWD010000075.1:0-2314 GCA_036515015.1 Tepidiformaceae bacterium | reverse complement strand
TTCGGCGATTGCTCGCAGTGCCTCGTCGCGTGAGTCGGCCTCGCTCACAGCGCCGGGCATGGCCGGACACGTCACGGTGTAGCCGCCCTCAACCGGGTCGGGTGAGAGAATGACGGTGTAACCCTTGTCCACGCGGAGATTGTATCACCGCGCCCGTGGCCCCATCGCCCCCTGTCCCCTCCCCCGCCGTCTGGTACGATCGTTGGACAGGCGCGCTGCCACCGGAAGGCCGGCCCTGCGCCCATCCCCCAAAACGAGTCGCCCGACTGCCATGCTGTACGCCGAAAACGTCACGAAGAGCTTTGGGCCCGTCGATGTCCTCGACGGCCTCTCGTTCATCGTGGGCGATGGCGAAAAGGCGGGGCTCGTCGGCCCCAACGGCAGCGGCAAGTCGACTATCCTCCGCCTCCTCGCCGGCGAAGACACCCCCGAACGGGGCGAGGCCGGGCACCGCGGAGGCGCCCTCGGCTACCTCCGCCAGGAAGCGGGCCTCTCCGACGAGAACACCCTCTTCGAAGAACTCTGGCTCTCCTTCCCCGAAGCCCACGCGGTCGAACGCAAACTCGCCGATGTCGCCCACCGCATCGAAACCGGCGAAGGCGACCTCGATGCCCTCATCGAAGAACAGGCCCGCCTCTTCGACGCATTCGAACACCTCGACGGCTACCGCATCGATGCCCGCATCGGCCGGGTCCTCGACGGCCTCGGGTTCGAACCCGGCGACGGCACGAAGAAGTGCGGCGCCTTCAGCGGCGGCTGGCAGATGCGCATCGCCCTCGCGAAGGTGCTCGTCCGGCGGCCCGAAAACATGCTCCTCGACGAGCCGACGAACCACCTCGACGCGAAGACGCGCGCCTGGCTCGCCGACGAACTGAGCGACTACCCCGGCACGCTCCTGATGGTCACGCACGACGGTGTCTTCCTCGACAAAGTCGTGACGCGCATCTTCGACCTGCGCGAAAAGGCGGTCGAACCCTACGCCGGCAACTACAGCGAGTACCAGAAGCAGAAGGCCGCCCGCCTCCAGGAACAGGACCGCGCCGCCGCCCGCCAGGAGCGCGAGTTCGACAAGCAGGAGCGGTTCATCGAACGGTTCCGGGCCAAGGCCACCAAGACGAGCGCCGTCCAGAGCCGCGAAAAGCAACTCGCCCGGGTCGAACGCATCGAGCGCGTGAAGAAAGAAGCGGAAGTCCACTTCGAACTGAACGCTCACGGCCGCACCGAACGCGACGTCCTCATGCTGAAGCACGTGGGCCACGCCTATGGCGACCACCTCGTGCTCGTCGATGTGAACCTGCACGTCGAACGCGGGCAGAAGGTGGCCTTCATCGGCCCGAACGGGAGCGGCAAATCGACCCTCCTGAAGGTCGCCGCCGGGCAGTTGCGCCCGACCGAAGGCACGGTCGAATGGGCCGAACGCGCCCGCCCCGGCTACTACGACCAGCACCAGGACGAAGCGCTCGACGCCGGACGCACGGTGCTCGAAGAGGTGCGCTCGGTCGCCGGTGGCGCGCCGGATGTGAAGCTGCGGACCGTCCTCGGGCAGTTCCTGTTCAAGGGCGACGACGTGTTCAAGCGCGTGCGCGTGCTTTCGGGGGGCGAACGAAGCCGCGTGGCGCTGGCGAAGTTCCTCATCCAGCCGACGAACGTCCTGCTGCTCGACGAACCGACGAACCACCTCGACCGCACGACCCGGCGCAAGCTGATCGAAGCGCTGCAGGGCTACGAAGGCACCATCCTCTGCGCGAGCCACGACCCGGGCATCGTCGAAGGCGTCGCCACCCACGTCTACGAAGTCGCCGACGGCGGCTGCCGGGAGTTGCTGGAGCAGCGGCGCGCGTAGGAGCGACGCTAGGGGACAGGTGACAGGGGACAGGGTGCGATAATCGCGAATCTGGCTGTCACCGACTGGAACCTTGCGACGGCGACCTACGCGTACGACGATGCAGGCAGGGGAGTCCCGTTACGCCGGATTTGTCACCGGCCGTCTCCCCGCCGGGTCGGGCTGAATTGCGACGTCAAGAGCTGTTGCCGTGTTACTTATCCTGAGTGGGGTGTTTCTGGTCTCCGTAGGGATCGTTGGTTTGCTGACACGCAGATGGCAGGCGGCTATGAGCTATGAAGGGTGGAGACGCATCGGTCTGGCAGACCGCTTCGGACCGATGGGGACGAACCGGCGCTCTCTCGCGAGGGAGCAGATTGCCTGGTCATTGTTGGTCACGCTTGCCGGGTTGGTGTTCCTCTTTCTGGGCGTCGCAGGACGATGACGCTCGTCGCCCAGGTCACCCCGACCGACACCTACTACTACCTCGCC
>DATBWD010000074.1:0-7380 GCA_036515015.1 Tepidiformaceae bacterium | reverse complement strand
GGACATCGACCTGAGCTCCTTGAGCGCAGTGCTTGCCAGTTTGGAGAAGTCGAGACAGGCACTGCTGGATGCCGTCGAAGGTGTCGATGAGGATGCCTTTTACGCCGTGAAGACAGTGCTCCACCAGGTGTACAGCATCCTGAGCATTCTCGAGAACGTGGAGCTACACGATAACGAGCACAGCGCGCAGGTTGAGCGGATCCTCAGCAACTCGGCGGAATAGGCCGGTTACGCGGGTTCGATGGTGGCGGTGAGGGCGCAGGTTTCGAGTTTCTGGCGGTAGTGTTCGGCGGCTTCCTTGGGGCAGACGATGACGGACGCCTGTCCCTTGAGGTGGGCTTCGAGCATGATCTCGGCCGCGCGTTCAACCGTTAGCGAGGGCACGCAGCGGACGAGCGAGCGGACGACGTGGTCCATCGAGTTGTGGTCGTCGTTGTGGAGGATGACGCGATAGGGCGGGAGAAGCCGCTTCAGGGTCTCCTCATCGAGTTCGACGTCGGGTTTGGTCGGCGCCGTCATGCGCATAGCCAGAGGGTACCGCGCCCGGCGAGGGCCGGGCACGACACCTCTCAGAAGATCGGGTTGACGATGATTGCCTGCTCCCGCGAGGGGCCGACCGAGATGAGGTCGACCGGGCATTCGAGCAGTTCTTCGACGCGGAGGATGAACGCCTGGGCCTGCCGGGGCAGGTCATCGAAGTTGCGGACGTCCGTCGTAGGCGTCTGCCACCCGGGCAGTTCCTCGTAGATTGGCGTCACCGTGTTGAGCACGGACACGCGCGCCGGCAGCGTCTCGACAATCTGCCCGTCGAGTTCGTAGGCGGTGCAGATTTTGATGCTCGGCATGTCGTCGAGGACGTCGAGGCGCGTGAGCGCGAGGGCGGCGAGGCTGTTGAATCGCACGCTGTAGCGCGCGGCGACCGCGTCGAGCCAGCCAATGCGCCGGGGCCGGCCGGTGGTCGTCCCGTATTCGCCGCGGCCGTACTCCTTGCCGTGGTCGCGAAGCTTGTCGGCGATGCCGTCGAACAGTTCGGTCGGGAAGGGACCATTGCCAACGCGCGTGCAGTAGCTCTTGAAGACGCCGACGACGCGCTGGATGTCGGTGGGGCCGATGCCGACGCCGAGGCCGGCGCCGCTGCTGGAACTGCTCGGGACGCTCGACGTGACGTAGGGATAGGTGCCGTGGTCGAGGTCGAGGAGGGAACCCTGCGCGCCTTCGAGGAGGACGTAATCGCCCCGGCGGTGGGCATCGAGGACGATGGCCTGCACATCGGCCACGTAGGGCGAAAGGCGGACGCCGAATTCGATGTAGCGCTCGTAGCACTCTTCGAAGCTGATCGGTTCGCTGCCGTAGACGGCGGTGATGACGCGGTTGTGGTAGTCGAGCACGCTCTTCGCCCGCTCGATGAAGTCTTCGCGGCGGAGGAGGTCGGTGATGCGGATGCCGCGCCGGGCGACCTTGTCGACGAAGCAGGGGCCAACGCCCTTGCCCGTGGTGCCGATCGCGGAAGTGCCGCGCATGGCTTCGTCGAGCTGATCGATGCGGCGGTGCCAGGGCATGATGACCTGGGCGCGATCGCTGACGTAGAGGCGGCTGGTATCGATGCCGCGCCCCTGGAGTTGTTCGATTTCGCCGAGCAGGACTTCGGGGTCGACGGCGACGCCGTTGCCGATGACGCACGTTTTTTCGGGGTAGAAGATGCCGGCAGGCACGAGATGGAGCTTAAATTCGCCCTGCTCGTTAACGATGGTATGGCCGGCATTGTTCCCAGCAGAGTAACGGGCAACGACACGGGCTTTGCGGGCGAGGAGGTCGACGATGCGGCCTTTGCCTTCGTCACCCCACTGCCCGCCGACGACGACGACGATAGGCATGGTGGACACACTCCGGGCCCCCGTTCAGGAGGCCCGTTGGCGAAGTTTACACTACTCCGGCCTAACCGAGAATTCGGGGCTTTCGAATGCGCCATATTGCCCTCGCGGTCCTTGTTTCTCTGCGGATTTGCAAGAAACGAGAGGCCATTGGGTGTCCGGAGCTACACGGCACAGGTGGGACACTGGGTATGGTTCCTGCCGGCTACCGGCAGGGCTTCTGCCCGTTTGCGGCAAAGGGAACGCCTCGATGGCAACGAACACGGTTGCGCCCGGGAAGACCGGGCTGTTTCGTGCCCGCGCACTGGCGGTCGCGGGGCTGCTCATCGCGTCCTTGTTTTCTGCATACGTCGCGGTCGCGCTGCTGACCCGTGTGACCCCGGCGCTCTTTCCCGGGCAAACGTTGAACATCCCTGCCGTGAGCAAGGCCGTGGATAAGCTGCCGGACCCGGTCTCGGTGGCCGCGCCGAAGCCTGAGCAGAGTTCGTTTACGGACCCGATCACGCTTCTCCTGATCGGGCTGGACCGGCGCCCGGGGCAGTGGGACTACGGGACGATGAACACCGACCTCATCAGCGTCGTCAGTATCGACCCGAAGACGAAGGAAGCACGCATGCTGAGCTTCCCTCGGGACCTGCTGATTGAAGTCACGGGTGAGGAAGGAGAGCCGGCCCAGGATCGGATCAATGCATCGTTCGCCATGGGGGCCCAAGACAGGCAGAGCATCGCGGATGGGGCGCGCCAGTTGGAGCGCGACCTGAAGGCGAACTTCGACATCTCCGTCGACTACTGGATGGTGGTGGACTTCTTCGGGATGGAGCGGCTGATCGACGAGATCGGCGGTGTCGACCTCTATGTCCCGGAGGACCTGGTGGTGCCGCTCTGGTGGTACAGCGACGACGACAAGACGCACGTGCAGGTGGAGTTCCCGGAAGGGTGGCAGCACCTCGACGGCTACCACGCCGTCGCTTTTGCGCGTCACCGGGAAACCGATGACGACTTCCACCGGGTGCGGAGGCAGCAGATAGTGGCGCAGGCAGCGGTGTCCCGGGTGGTCTCATCCCGGCTGCTGACGAATGCGCCGGGCCTCATCGACGCATTCAACGAGGCTGTCACGACGAACCTTTCGAAGGCGCAGGTGGGGGGGTTGGGGCCGCTGGCACGGCAGATCTCGGCCGATCTGCGGGCCTACTCCCTGGCCGACCCCGTGAATGGCAGGCCGACGCTCAGCGACGTCCTTTTGCCGAGCGGGGCGTGGGTGCTGGAATGGGATCGGGAGAACGTGGAGTATCTCATCCGGCTCGCGCTGCCCGAACAGCGCCCGTTCGCCGCCGCGGAGGAGGACGGCATTGGCCAGGAGGAAGAAGAGAGTTCCGGCGTTTCGACCGGCGACGGTGAGATCTACCCCTAGGAGCGCCGGGGGCCTTCCGGTTGGCGAACATACCCGGGCTTTGCGATACACTACAACGACGCCGCGAGCGCAAAAGTAGGCCGCGGCAACTTCTTCGCGAGCCTCCTTAGCTCAGCTGGCAGAGCGGCGCTTTCGTAAAGCGTAGGTCCGGGGTTCGAGTCCCCGAGGAGGCTCCAGGCTCCCCTATTCCTTGGGCCGATTTGCGGAGCGGCGGATGGCGAAGCCGGCGGCCTCGACTCGGCGCGTGAGACCCAGCTTGCCGAGGATGTCGCTCACGTGGTGCTTCACGGTCTTTTCGGAGAGGTAGAGTTGCTCGCCGATCTCGCGGTTGGTGAGGCCATCGGAGATGAGTTCGAGGATCTTCTGTTCCCGGTCGCTCAGTTGCTGGGCGAGGCGGTCTTCTTCGCTGATGACGTTGCCCCGGCGGATCTGTTCGATGACGGCCGCCGAACTGGTAGGGTCGAGGATCTTGCCGCCACGTCCGACGGTGCGCATCGCCTCGAGGAGTTCGGTAGTCTGGACTTCCTTGAGCATGAACCCGCTCGCGCCCGCCACGATGGCAGCCATGACGGCCCGTTCGTCGGCGAACGACGTCAGCATGAGGACGTTGGTCTCGGGCAGGGTGTTGCGGATTTCGCGGCACGCTTCGATACCGTTCATCTTCGGCATGCGAACGTCCATTACGACCAGGTCCGGGTGGACGCGGAGGGCTTCCTCCACGGCCTCTTCGCCGTCGCGCGCTTCGGCCAGCACATTGAACTCCGGGTGGTTCCGGAGTGCTGCCCTCAGCCCGCCGCGCACGAGATCGTGGTCGTCGGCGAGGAGGACGTGAATCGTCTCAGTCATTGTGGCTCCTTGGGATGGCGACCCGGACGGTGGTGCCCATCCCGGGGATTCCCAGGACGGTAAGGGTACCACCAAGCCGGTCAGCGCGGGTGCGCATGGTGACGCTGCCGAGGCCCGTCCGCGTGTGTTCGGGGTCGAAGCCGACGCCGTTGTCCTGGATGGTCAACGACGTTTCGCCCTGCGTCTGGCGAAGATCGACACCGATCTTGGTCGCGGCTCCGTGGCGGACAGCGTTGCTGAGGGCCTCGCGGGCGATGTAGAGCAGGTCCTCTGACTCGCGCGCATCGAGTTCCTGCAGGGCGGCCGCCGTGATGTTCACCACCGTATCGGTGCCGGGCGCGACAATCTGGCGAATGACGAATGCGAGGTCGCGCGAGAGCTCGGGCTGGGCGGTGGGCGCTTCCGCCTCGAGCATGGTGATGTAGGTGCGGATATCGGCGATCAGCTCGTTGATGCGGCCGACGCCCGTCGAGAGCGCCTGCCTGCTTTCGGATGGAAAGTCGTCACGGCTGGCCAGGGAGTCGAGTTCGAGGCCCAGCGCGTAGAGGCTCTGGATGGTGCCGTCGTGGAGGTCGTGGGCGATGCGGGCGCGCTCTTCGAGGAGGAACAGGCGGCCGCTGCGTTCGCGGGCCAGGGCTGTCGCCACGCTGACGGCTGCCTGCATGGCAAGGAGGGCGGCGCTCAGTTCGTCGTATTCGGAGAAGGGGTGCTCGGTCCCGATCCGGGTCATGTAGAGGGACCCGATGGTGCGGCCGCCGGCGCGGATGGGTGCGCCGAGGAACGAGCCCATGTCGGGGTGGTGTTCGGGCCAGCCGGTGAAGCGCGGATCTTTCTTCAGGTTGTTGAGGCGGAGAGGGCGGTCGTAGCGGACGAGCGCGCCGAGGAGACCACGACCGGTGGGCGGGTTGCCCAGGCGGCGAGCGGAGGCCTCATCGATGCCGGTGTAGATGAAGCGCTCCATGACGCCTTCGTCGTCGAAGGTAGAGATAGCGGCATGGTCGGCGCCGGTGACCTCACGGGCGCGCTGGGCGACCCGCTGGAGAATAACGTTGAGGTCGGAGGTGCCGGCAAGTATTTCGCTCGTCTCGGCCATTTCGGCCAGCCGCGAGACGATGGGGCCTGCGTCTTCGGCACGCTGGGCGGTTGTCATGATACTCATCTTACGTGAGGGGCCACCAATGCGCGCTATTTACAAGGTCATGGCCGTTTGGCACCCGATAACGCGCCGAACGACCGTCACGCTAGAGGGGCCTGAGCCGCGAAGCTAAGGAGCATGGAATCGACAGTCGTGCATGTGGCAACAACCGATGTTTCGCTGCACCGCGCGCTCAAGTCCCGTCTGACGCGGACGGACCGGTTCAAGGTATCCGCGTTCGAGGGCGCCGTCGGGGAGGCGGCAGAGGGCGATATTGTCGTGACAACCGTTTCCGCATGTCCCGTGGAGCAATGTGCAGAGCTTGCGCGGCGGGGCGTCGTGGTCATCGTGCTGGCCGCTATTCCACGGCAGACAGAGGCGGACCAGTACCGGGCCGGGGGTGCGGCAGCGTACATCGCGATGACGGTGGACAGTGAAGAACTGCTCCGGGAGGTCCGGAGCGCCGCGTCACGTTTGCAGGGCGTCGTACTGGAGGCCCCCGCTATCGTGGCGAGCGAGTCGCCGGCTCCCCCCTGATAGCCTCGCGGGCGAGGCTGAGCCAGGCGTCGTCGCCGTGGCGTTCGCTCTGAAAGAGCCAGAACTCTGAGCCCCAGAGGTAGACTCTCGTGGCGCCGGATTTGCGTGCGTAAACGACGTTTCGCCGGAACTTCGACGCGTCCAGGTTGGGCGCGGGGTTTTCAGGCGAGACTTCGTGGATGTCGAAGTCGACCCAGGGTTCGGCCTGCATTTCCGTGATCCAGTAGTCCCGGCCGGCCGCATGGGCCTCGCGCGCCTGGTAGGCATAGTTCGGGACGAACGGCCCCAATTCAGCGATTGGCACAACCATCTCCCAGCCGGGTACTTCGAAGTTTCGGAACGGGTAGAGGCTGACAGCGACCACGTCGGCGTCTTCGATGGCGGCTCGCCATTGCGATTCGAACCGGTCGAAGAGGTGGCTCTGGGCCTGGTTGATGACGACGGGGCGCGCCCGGGGGTCGACCTCGCGGATGATGCGCACCTCTTCCTGGACGAAGTCGCGGCCCAGTGACCACCAGTTGGCACGCTTCGATGGGACGAGCGGTTCGTTCTCGGCGCCCCAGGCATCGATGACGGGGGAAGCGGCGGCGTGGCGGACGACCGTTTCGACCATGCGCAGCGCCCTTGCCCGGAGGAGGGGGTCGTCCGTGATGACCGAGTCGCGGGGGAGGTTGGTACCTTCGAGGGCCCAGCCGGGGATGAAGTATTCGGGGTGGCGCTGCGCCTTGATGCCGACGGTGAGCAGTACGTGCGCCTCATGACGGTCGGCCTCGGCGAGCAGGGCATCGAGCACACGGAAGTCGAATTCGCCCTCGCGCGGTTCGACCTCGGACCATTCGAGCGAGAGGCGGACGTGCTTCGCGCCCGTGGCTCCGAGGAGGTCGCCGAGTTTGGCGGCGCACCATGCGTCGCGGCCGGGGCGGCTGCGGTCGACCTCGGTGCCGGTGGCGGGGTCTTCGAGGAGCAGGAACTCGGCGTGCCGGCAACTGAAGTTGATGCCGAACTCCGGGTCGCCGAGGGGTTCGACGTGGGGCCACGAGAGGCGATTGAGGGCGTAGGCCGTGCCCGCCAGTACCACGAGTGCGACAAGCGCCGCTCCGCCGACGGCGGCGAACCCGGCAAAGAGGCGCCTGCGGGAGCAGGAGAGACCGCTGGCGCGGATGGGCGCTTGTTCGGGCCGGCCCCGGGTTGGGGTATCGAGCATGGATTCAGGGTAGGGAGGCGAGAGGCCAGAGGCGAGAGGCGAAAGGCCAGAGGCGAGAGGCAAGGGAAGCGGCTTGTTCGACAACGGTCGATGGGCAATCGACAATCCAGCAATACATTTACGAGGGAGGCCTGGATGATTGGCACGCAGGAGCAGGACGCGTTCATCAACAAGAACAAGTGGGCGGTGGTGACGACGCTGCGCCGGGACGGCAGTCCGTCCAGTTCGGTCGTGTTCTATGCCCGGGAGGGCGACGAACTGCTGTTCAGCACGACGAAGTCGCGGCTGAAGGCGAAGACGCTGATGCATGACGCGCGGGTCGCGTTGTGTGTTCTCGACGAGGGTGCGCCGTTTGGCTACGTGAACGTCGAGGGGA
>DATBWD010000073.1:0-4422 GCA_036515015.1 Tepidiformaceae bacterium | reverse complement strand
CCGGGAAGGGATTGAAGACCAGTCCTGTAGCTGTTACTGGAACCTCACGGGGCGGCCGGGAGGCGCGCGGGAGCGGATTCCAAGTCGGCGGTGAGTTCGCCACGATTTCGCCAGCGCGCGAACGGGGCGGTCTGTGGTGGTTGGCAGGCGGTATAGAACGTCACGCTCGGCAGGGTTCCGCCGAGGACGTCAACGGGCGGGACGTCGCAACCACGTTTTGGCGGTTCGATCTCCACTTCCGAGAGTCATTCGGCGGAATCGAAACGCCTTGCGGAAACGTTGCGATAGGGAGGGCGCCGGTCAATTCGGAACGAACGTCCCGAAAGAGATGACCGGTCGGCCCCCAAAAGGGGGAGACGGGGGCGTATGTTGGAGAGGAGTCGCGGACCTTCGGGAGCCCAGAGAAGGAGAACGTACATGGCAGTAGCCCGAGTAACGGAAATCTCATCGGACTCCCCGAACAGTTTCGAAGAGGCGATCAAGCAGGGGATAGATCGAGCCAACAGAACCCTCCGCAACGTGCGGGGGGCGTGGATCAAGGAGCAGCAAGTGGTTGTCGAAGGCGGCACCATCACGCAGTTCCGGGTGAACATGATGGTGACCTTCGTGTTGGAGGACACCGCATAAGAGGACAGAGGGGCTGCGAGAAAGGGAAAAACCGATGACATCGCTGGCGCGATGGGACCCGTTCGAAGAGCTTGCCGGTGTGTGGCCGCGCGAATTCCTTGGCCGGGACTGGTTCAGGCAGCTTCGAGCGGACGGCGGCATGGCGGTGGAGTGGCGGCCGCGATGCGACGTGACCGAAGCGGACGACGCGATCGTGGTCCACGCGGAATTACCGGGCGTCGACTACCACGATGTGGAGGTCAGCATCGACAAGGGAGTGCTGATCATCCGCGGCGAGAAGCGGACGGTGAAAGAGGAGAAGGAGAAAGGCAAGGCCTATAGCGAGCGGTTCTTCGGTTCGTTCGAACGTCACCTGCAGCTTTCGCCGGGGACCGACGAGGCGAGCATTACGGCCTCGATGAAGGACGGAGTGCTCGAAGTACGAGTCCCGAGGACGGGCCCGGCAGTGCCGGAGGCCAAGAAGATAGAGGTTACGCCGGCTTAGAGCGGAGCCCGGCACACGGGGCCCTGGTCGTCTGCGGACGGCCAGGGCCCGATCAATTTCCTCGGAGCCCGTGGATCAGGTGGCGGCGACGGCGTTTTCGGCCACCTGGCGAACTGCATCTTCGAGGCGCTCCCTGGCCTGGCGCGCGATCGGTTCGAGGGCCGGGTTGGTGAAGGACTGGCTGATCATCTCGGGGTTCTGGAGACAGATGATGGTTTCGCCCTTCGAGTTGCCTTCGTAGAGGCTGATGCCACAAGGGAGGAAGGCGCCCACCCGGGGTTCGAGCCCGAGCGATTCGTGGGCGAGGGCAGGGTTGCAGGCGCCCAGGATGCGATAGGGGCGGGTTTCGATACCAAGCTTCTGACGCAGGGTGGCGGTGACATCCACCTCAGTGAGGACACCGAACCCGCGTGAGGCGAGCGCTTCGCGAAGGGCCGCTTCGGCGGCGGACAGTTCGAGCGGGACTTCTCGGCAAATGACGGGTTCCACTGGTTCTCCTTGGGGCGGCTGCCAGCGCGGGGGTTCAGCCTCCTTTCACTATATCGTTTTAAAGAGATATTGTCCATGGCCGGCTGCTTTGACCCGCGCGGCGGCAGTGCCTAGGCTGGGGCGACCGACCAGGCAGACGGAAGCAGTGCTTGTTTATGCGAGACGGACCACCAGCGAGGATCAGCGGGAACGGCCCCGGCCGCGGCGATGAGCGGCCGTCCATGCGGGCGGCGCTCGTGGTCTTCGACGACCCCATTTACCGGTTGCTTTGGACTTCCTCGCTGTTCTCGTTCATGGGGATGAACGTTCAGATGGTGGCGCGCGCGCTGCTTGCCTGGGAGTTAACGGAGTCGTTCGGGGCCGTGGGCGCGATCTCGCTGTCGTTCGGGCTGCCGATGCTGCTGTTCTCGCTCGTGGGGGGATCACTGGCGGACCGGTTGGAGAAACGGAATCTCTCGCTGGCGACGCAATCAGCCACGGGGGTGCTGGCGCTGGGGACGGCGGTACTGGTGGCGACAGGGGCGATCACGTTTGAGTTGCTCTTCGCCGTGGGACTCGTGCAGGGAACGTTGTTCGCATTCGGCATGCCGGCCAGGGGGCCATTGATGGCCGAGGTGGTGGGCCGCGACCTGCTGATGAGCGCGATGGCGATGTCGAACGCGGCGATGAATGCGACCAGGTTGCTGGGGCCGGCGGCAGCGGCGGTCATGGTTGCAACAGGCGGGATCGAACTGGCGTACTTCGTGCAGGCGGGGATGTACGCGTGTTCGTCGGCGATCCTGTTGCTGGTGCCGACGGGGCTGAGCGCGCTGGCGCGTGGTGGGATCGCACTTCCGCCCAGGGGGAATGTGTTCGCGGAGATTGGGCACGGCCTGCACTACGTGGCGACGGATGCGCGGCTCCGCCTGCTGGTGGGCATGCTGTTCATCGTGACGTTCTTCGCGATGCCGTATGTGGTGCTGCTGCCGGGGTTCGTGCAGGAAGACCTCGGGCGAGGGGACGCGGCGTACGGCGTGCTGCAGTCGATCTCGGGGGCGGGCGCGCTCGTGGGGTCGCTCTTGGTGGCAACGCTGACGACGTTCAGCCGGAAGCCGTTGGTGCAATGGGGGGCGGGGATACTCGGTGGAGGCGGGCTGGTGCTGCTCGCAGTGGGGTCGCGCGAGTACGGCTTCACAGGGGCGGCGGCGGCGGTGCTGGTGGTCGGGTTGGCGATGACCGCGTACCAGACGCTGAACAATGCGATGACGATGCAGGAGAGCAGGCCGGAGTATTACGGCCGGGTGATGAGCATCAACATGCTCACGTTCAGCGCCATGCCGGTGATGGCCTATCCGCTGGGAGCGCTGGCGGACTTTTTCGGCGCAAGGGAGACATTCATGGTGCAGGGCGCGATCGTGCTGGGGTTCATGGCTCTTGTGGCACTGGTGAACCGCGGGTACACGTTCGGGCGACACGAGCCACCGGTCTTCCCAATCGGCATCAGTGCCGCGATGGAAGGCGTGGCGCGAGCGGGGCATGGTCACGACGGCCAACACGAACCGCTGAGCGCCGGCCATGCAGGTGAAGGACGGCCGGACAGGTAGTTTCGAGCGTGGGGCGGGTTAGCGCCGTTCGAGCCGGGCAACGACCCGGTGAACCTGCTCAAGCGGCGGTAGCGAGGCATCGACGGAGATGGCGTGGCTTCGTTCGGCCGGCGCGAGGGATTCGAAGGATTGTTGCTGGGCGAGGTAGATCTCCCAGCGGCCATCGGACCAGGGGTCGCCGGCGAGCGCCCTTGCTTCGAGACGCTGCCGAACGAGGCCGGGGGCGGCAATACATTCCACGAAGACGAGCTCGGCGCCGGTGCTGGCGGCGAGGGTTGCCGCGCTGGAGCGGTCGGACTGGCGGCGGAAGGTGGCATCGAGGACGACGTCCCGACCACGTTCAAGGTGGGTGCGCGCCTGGCCAATCATTGCGGCATACACCTTTGCGTTCATCTCGGGCGCGTAGAGCCCGGCGTCCGGGAGGTCGTGGCTGCGTTCGAAGGGGGCTTTGCGGGCGAGGCGTTTGCGGGTTTCATCCGCGTTGACGATGGGGGCGCTCAGCACTTCGCCGAGGGAACGCGCGAGCGTGCTCTTGCCGGTGCCCGTGAGGCCGACCATGACCAGGAGTGCGGGGCGGCGTTCATCGACGGCATAGCGCCACGCACGATGGGCGAATCGGACTGCTTCGAGCCTGGCGGCGTCGCGTTCGGGCGGCGAGATTTCCTCTTCGACCGAACGCAGGGTCGCGACCTTCGCCCGGACGAGTGCGCGATAGGCGGCGTAGAAGTCGAGGAGCCCACCGAAGTCGTCACGGCTTGCGTCGCGATACTCGTCGACCAGCATCCGCGAAAGATCGGGGGCGCCGAGGGCGGCGAGATCCATCGCCAGGAAGGCGATGTCGTTCGCGACGTCGATGCATTGGAGACTGCGGTTGAACTCAATGGCGTCGATGATCTCGAGGCGAGGAGCGAGGTAGACGTGCTCGGCGCGGAGGTCGCCATGGCATTGGCGGATGCGCCCCTCATGGACGCGTTGCCTGAAGAGCGTGGCATGGCCGGCCAGGAAAGATCGGGCGTAGGACCGCAGGACGTCGATGGTGGGTGACAGTGGTGTGGCGCCGGCCAGCGGCTGGAGGGCGCGGAAGTTCTCGGCGACGATGCGCCGGACAGCGGCCGGGCCGCCATACCGGGCCGGGGCCGCAGGGGCATCAGCGTGGAAAGCCGCGAGGCGGCGGGCGATCGCGGTCAACTGGTCAGCAGTGGCCAGGTCGCGGGTGACGAGGCTGGCGAGCGAGGCGTC
>DATBWD010000072.1:0-5643 GCA_036515015.1 Tepidiformaceae bacterium | reverse complement strand
CGGCCTCGATTCAGGCTCGCGAGTGCCCCAGCCTACCTGCGCCGCCGACGCGTCTTCGCCGCATACCGCCGCCACCCGTCGTCATAGGCTTCCCGCGCCCCCTCGCGCCCCTCGTCCACGATGTCGTGTGCCGTGTCGCGCACGCCCATCACGAGCGCCTTCGCCCACTCCAGCGGCCCGAAGCCGCCACCTTCTTCCCGGCGCTCCGGTGGTACTGGCGGTGGCACCACACGCTCGTCGGGCAGCGCCTGCCGCATCCCTTCGAGGTCCTCTGGCGATGTCACTTCTTCTTCCGCCCGCGAACCCGGCCCGGCAGGTGCGTGATCGCGCCGATACCGGACCGCACCCCGCTCACCACAGAGTACACCCGGATGATCGGCGATACGACGCTCTCACCGGCGAACTCCGCCGTACCCCGGATGTTATCGAACGTGTCCTTCAACGAATCCAGCGCCGGCGCCGCGTTCTCCTTCAGGATCCTCCGCACAAGGAACACGAGGAACAGCAGTGCGACCAGCAGCACTACCGTCAGGATCCCCGAAAGGATCCAGAAGATCCCGAGCAAAATGATCACGATGTCGCGCCACTGCGCGAGCGAATCCGGCGCCGACCAGCTGTCCGGGAGCCAGCTTTCCGGCACCAGCACCACGCCGAAATATCCCTGCAGGATGAACGCTACGAACAGGTACAGCAGTAGCAACACGACTGCCGCAGCTATGACCGTGCCGATGAAGCGCATGATCAGCAAACCTCCCGGTACCAGCGATGATAGTTGAGAGCCATTCCGTAGAGCAAAGGCGCACCGCCCGGCCTCTCATTGCCTACGAACAATCAACGCCATTGCCACGTCCGATATCCACTCAGTTGTCGAGCCGCAGGTCCAGCGCCACCACGGCGGCCGCCATCGTTTGCACATCCGTCGCCCGCCCCAGCAATTCGTCGAGGTAACGGAGGTCGAACGGATTGCTCGACTGCATCCCCGCCGGGATCGAAAGGAGGCGCGCATACTCGAGCGCCAGGGCTTCGGACGGCCCCTCGTTGAAACCGACCCCCTGGTAGGCCGCTGCGACCAGGTCCCCGAACGATTGCATCTCAGCCGTCGTGTTCGGCAGAGCCCGTTCGACCCCCACGCTGCGCAGGATGCCCACCGACTCGGGAAGCCTGCGGCCACTGTTGATGAAGGCTATCGCGTTCAGGTTGAGGTCCCGCGCCAGTCGCGTGCCCGTGCCCACAAGCGAAGGGTCCACTGCAATCAGCTGCACGTACAAGAAGGTGTCGAACCCCACGGCCGCCACCTCTTCCACCACCCCTGCCCGTTCGTCGCAGTGGATGGCCTCGTGCATCAGTATCGGCATCAGGTGTTCGAATCGTTCACTCTCCAGTTCCGGCAGGAGCGAAACGATCCGTTGCCCCTCCAGCGAGTGTGTCACCTGCGCCACCAGGTTTTCGCCGCCCGGTGGTGGCTGGAATGCGACCAGTTCGGCCGGCTGTTCCGTGCAGTTGTTCTCGGTGAACAGCGAATCGATCGCCGGCTCGGCGAATGTCCCCCTCAGCGCCGCCAGTGCCGCACGGATCTTTGGGTGCGGCACGATCTCGGCGGGCAGCGTCTCGAAGGTCTGGAACACCGCCTCCCGCACCGCCGGGCTCGCCCCGCGGATCTCCAGGTACGCTTCCAGCGTCTGACGCACCTTTGCCGGGTCGCGGTCCTCTTCGGTCGCGGGCCGGTTCACCGGAGGGTCGAAGATCTCCGGCCCCGAAGGCGAAAGCGCCGTCGAAGCCAGCACCACCAGTTCCGGCGTCAACTCGCTCTCGACCTCGATCGTCATCTCATCCCGGTCGTCCAACCGGAACGCCCGTGCCGCGACCTTCAGGACGCTCCCCGCGGGTATCAGCGAGTCGACTTCGAGCACTATCTCGCGGCTGCTCGTCTCCGAAAGCGTTGCCTCTCGGACAAGCACGCGTCGCGGCCCACCGTCCAGGACCGGCACCTCCAGTTCGAAGTGCGATGCCAGCGGCAGCCGCGATTCCACAAGTTCAAATGGACGGTCGAAGCTCACCGTCACCGTCGACTCCAGCGTTGCCGCCCCGTCCTCCACCACCCGCTCGGCACTGGCCGATGCGATTTCCGGGACGCTCCCGCGCTCGGGCTCGCCGCACGCTCCCAGGAGCGCGAGTGCCAGCAACGGCAGGAGGATCCGCATCCTGTTCACTTCGTTGACCCTAGCCTACGCGCATTGCCCGTGCCTTGCGCCCCAAACTTCGCAGTAGTTGCCGCTCAGCCCTCTCTGGGTATCGTTGTCGTGTTGAGCTACCCGCCCGTCCTCGAACGCAAGATCAAGCCCGATGGCACGGTTCGCGAATATCCGTGCCGCCTCGTTCACATCGAACCTGGCTTCGCGGTCATCCGGTACGTCGTCGAAAAAGGAGGCGTCGTCTTCGGCACCCCGGTCGACGTCCCGGCCGATTCAGTCTCCTATGGATACTTCTGGCTGCGCCGCCCCTATAGCGTCTACCGGATGAAGCGCCGCGACGGCAGCCTCGTCGCCCACCGCTTCGATGCCTCCACCGTCGGCGAAATTACTCCCGAAGCCATCACCTATCGCGACCTCGTCCTCGACTGGTGGATCACCCCTTCTGGCGAAGTCATCGAAGAAGATGTCGACGAATTGGAGGACCTTGTCGCGCGACGCAAGCTTACGGCCCGCGATCGCCGCCTCGCCGGCGAAGCGGCACGGCAGGTGCTCAGCCGCTACCGCCACATCATCGATGAACTCGAGTCGCTCGAACGCCGCCTCGACCTCGAAAGCCAGGCCCTTTCCACCCGCCGCCTTTACAGTCGTAGTCATCCGGGCTAATACTCCTCGTATGTGGAGCTTCCTTCGACGCGAATTCCTCTACTTCCTCGTCGGTTTCGTTGCCACGTTCATCGTCTACCTCTTCATTCGCTTCGACCCCGACGAAGTCCTCCTCGGCGTGGCGATTGGCGCGGTCGGCGGCATCATCGTCGCGATCGTGCTCTTCTACCTCGAACGTAAGTTCCCGGACCGCATTCCCGACGCCGACGAAGGTTAGCTGACACCCGCTTCTTCGAGCGTGTAGTCTCGAAAACGTGCCCTCTTTCTCGCTCGAAGCCTCCCGGCGCGCCTTCCAGGCCCTGCCCGGCCATCGCCAGGGACTGCTCGCCGTCCTTGGCGCGGCCATCCTCTGGAGTACCGGCGGCCTCTTCATCAAGTGGGTCTCGATAGACGCCCTCGGCATCACCATGTGGCGCGCGCTCTTCGCGGGGCTCACCATCGCCGTCCTCGTCCGGCCGCGCTGGGTCAACCCCCTTCGCGCCGGGAGGCTGACCTGGGCCCTCGCGATTAGCTATGCCGTCATGCTTGTCCTCTTTGTCAGTGCGACTCGCCTGACGACGGCCGCCAACGCGATCTTTCTCCAGTACACCGCGCCCTTCTATGTGCTCGTCTTCAGCCGGCTCTTCCTCGAAGAGCGGCCCACCCGCATCGATCTGCTCGCCCTTGGGGCCGCTTTCGGCGGCATGGCGCTCTTCTTTGTCGGCCGCCTCGAAGCCGACGACCTCGCCGGCAACCTCTCGGCGATTGGCTCGGGCGTCGCCTTTGCGGTGTTTCTTACCCTCCTGCGCCACCGCTCCTGCGAGGCTGAAACTCGCCCCCGCGCCATGATCCTCGGCAACGCGCTCCTCCTCGTGACACTCCTCGCCGTCAATCTCGGCCGGATGGAAGGGGCCGTCTTCACGCCCGATCTCGGCGATATGGCAGGCCTCCTCTTCCTCGGCGTGATCCAGATCGGCCTCGCCTACGTGGTCTTCGGTTTCGGCATGGCCCACGTCCAGGCTCTCGAAGCCTCCCTCATCGGCATGCTCGAACCGGTGCTGAACCCCGTCTGGGTCTTCCTCGTTCTCGGCGAAACGCCTGGATGGTGGGCCGTCCTCGGCGGCGCCGTCATCATCACCGCCGTCACCGCCCGCACGATCGCGACCGAACGCCGCCGAAAGCTGGTCGACGTCCGCGCCGAGTTCGGCGTGCTGAGTTCGGAAGTATGACCTCGCGCCCCGGCCCGGCCCTCCGGGACGACCTCCTCGAGGTCTTCGACGCCCTCGACGCGATGCACGCCTGGCGTGGCTGGCACTGGTGGCCCGATGCCGACCCCTTCGAGGTCATCGTCGGCGCCATCCTCGTCCAGAACACCATGTGGTCGAACGTCGAACGTGCACTCGAACTGCTCCGCGGCGCCGGGGCGCTCACTCCCGCCACGATGGCCGCCCTCACCCACGCCGAACTCGAAGAGCTCATCCGGCCGAGCGGTCAGTACCGCCAGAAAGCCCGCAAGCTGCGCGCCTTCCTCGACCTCGTCGCTGTGCATGGCTCGCTGGAACAGTTTCTCCAACTTCCACCCGCGGATCTGCGCTCTGCCCTGCTCGCGACGTGGGGTATCGGCCCTGAAACCGCTGATGCCATCATCCTCTACGCCTCGCGCCGCCTCGCCTGGAGCATCGACGCCTACACCATCCGGCTCTTCGGCCGGCTCAACATCGGCCCCACCCACACCACCTCCTACGACGAGTGGCAGCGCTTCTTCATCGAGAACCTGCCCCCCGATCGTGACCTCTGGGCCCGCTACAGGGCGCTGATCGTCATGCACTGCAAGCACCTCTGCCGCAAGCACCAGCCGAAGTGCCACGAATGTGGGCTCCTTCCCCGCTGCCCCGGCTCGCCCCTCCACCATGCCTCCCCTACGATGAGCGCCCCGCCATGAGCCTCGAACCGAACCTTCCCGCCCCCGGACTCGATGCTGCCCACCTCGCCCGCATCGACGATGCCCTCTCCCGCCGCGGGCTGGCCCGGACCGGCGACCCCATCCCTCTCCCCAACTCCGTCCTCAACCAGAACTTCCGCGTCCCCGCCGGCGACCGCGATTTTGTCGTCCGCATCCACAGGCCGAAGACAGATTCGGCGAAACTCGATTTGGAGTTCCGCGCCATCGAATTCGCCGGTGCGCACCAGATCCCCGTCCGGCCTCCCCTGCCCGCCGCCGATGGTCGCTACTTCCACTCCAGCGGCGGCCTGTTCGTCTCCGTTTACCCCTGGCTCGATGCCGTCACCGCCCGCCGCGGCAGCATCACGGCGGAACAATCGGCTGCCATGGGCGAGATGCACGGCCGCATCCACCTCGCCTTCGGCAGCTTCGCCGATTCCGCCCTCCCCACTCCAAACGCCGCATGGGACACCGAGCAGTCCATCGCCGACCTCAGCCGCGTCGACGACCTCATCCGCTACTACCCCGCCCCCGGCGATCAACTCCTCCGTATTCAGGATGGCCTCCGTTTCAAGCTCGAACTCCTCGAATCCGCGGCCGCCCGCCCTCGGATCGACTTCGATGCGCTCCCCGTCCAGTCCATCCACGGCGACTACCACGACGGTAACGTCCTCTTCGCCCCGGACGGCTCCGTCCTCGCCGTCATCGACTGGGAACTCGTTCGACTCTGGCCACCCGTGCTCGAACTGCTCCGATCCCTGGCCTTCTCGCAGTTGCTCGAGCCGTCGCTCCTCCGCGACTACCTCCGCGCCTACGCGCGACACCGGCAGTTCTCCCGGGCCGAATGCGAAGTTGGCGTTGAGGTGT
>DATBWD010000071.1:0-5685 GCA_036515015.1 Tepidiformaceae bacterium | reverse complement strand
ACCTCGATAGCCTGGTGACTCCCCGGGATCGTGGGAGGTGGAGCCTCGTCACTGCCGAACGGTAGTCCGCACGCTCCGAACAAGACTGCGAACGCCGCGACGAGGGTCGCCACCAGCAGACGAAAGTTCACGGTGACTCCTCGGCATGTCTCCCGTGGCAGTTGGGCGTGCCCCCATCATACGGCGCGGACGTGTCGGCCCGATGGCCCTTTACTTATGACAGGTCTTGACTCAGGCGCTAGAATCGTCCGAGCCCTGCAGGGTTCCTCCACGGGGCCCTACAAAAGCTCTATCATTGCGCCCGAACTAATCCTGTGGCTCTCGCGAGCCGCAACGTGCCAGCGCCCGGCACGGCAACTCACCGGCGAGACTGCGCTCCTCGCGGTTCGCCGGCCACATTCAGGAGAGGTAATGGCCGAATGCTGAAACAACTCGTACGCAAGTCGACGCTCGCGTTGGCCCTGGGCGTAGTGGCCCTCAGCACGCTGATGCTGGCCGATACGCGAGGCGGAACGCCGGAACTGGCGAACGCCCAGCCGCCGCCAGGGGTCGAAACGGGCACACGGGAAATAGATCCCCAGTTCCGCAAGGCAAACGCGCCTATCAAGCTCGTGGATGAGCAGGGCCTGCCGCCGAAGGCACAGGGCGACGAACACCGGCCACCAAAGGTCGGCGACCAGCGAGTCATGGTCGCCCTCGATGACGCCCGCGGGATCTTCTACCTCAAGTTCTTCACGCTGCGGGGTTCCAGCCTCGGCGCGGAGGTTTGGGTCGCGAACAACCTCAATTTCCCCGTCGCCGGACAGCTCGACCCCCGCGACGGGTCCACGTTCAGCTACACCGACTGCCGGAACGATGGCATCCGCAATGTGATCACGGATGCCCAGGTCGCCTACATGCTCGGCGAGTTCGACAAGAACATCAGGCCCACGGACATTGCCTGGTTCGGAGAGCCCGCTCGGCGCAACGGCACCAACGGGGTGCTCGATGACATCCTGGGATTCCCAAGCAAGTCATATTTCAACGGCCCCGGCCGTGACATCATCCTCGTCGATAATGTCCGGGACGACAATTACTACGACCCGGATAACCAGAGCACGCTTCCCTACATAGCGGGCTTCTACACCGGAGCGATGGGCTTCTACATCGATCGCAACGTCATCACGATTGACGCCTTCGACTGGGTCCATCGCACCGGCGCGAACCCTCCGCACGACCCCAGCGCCGATCCATGCACGAGCGCCCCGGCTCGGCCCTTCCTCTACGAGGGCGTGTTCGCCCACGAATACCAGCACCTCATCCACGCCGACTACGACCCGGATGAGCTGAGCTGGGTAAACGAAGGTCTTTCCGACCTCGCTGAGATACTCACGGGTTACTCCGACCCGTCTCGCAAGGTCGACGAGAAGGGCGCGGACAGCCATACCCTTGGCTTCCAGGGCTGGTCGGCAGTGACGCATCCAGACTGGAACCCAATACCCCGGGCATCGGGTCCGGAAAATAGCCTCACCGCCTGGGAGGACCAGGGCTCACTCGAGATCCTCGCAGACTACGGGCACGCCTATTACTTCATGACCTACTTGCAGGGCAGGGGCCATGGCCAGGCGTTCTTCAAGAGCCTGGTGGATAACCCGCTCAACGGGATTGACGGGTTGAACGACTCGCTCGCCGCGGCCGGGTCTACCGACACGTTTGACTCGCTCTGGGGCGATGTGCAGGTGTCGGTGCTCGCCGATGCCTTCGTCGACGACGGCGCGGTGGCGACGGGCATAACGGCAGATCGCGTTCAAAACCCCGGCACCAATTCGACAGTCCACTTCACAGGCGACGCGTACGACACAACCGGCGCGCCGCCGTGGGGCTCGGACTTCGTGCCCCTTGGGCCCGGTTCCGCCCTCACGTCCCTCGCCTTCGACGGCGACGATGAGTTCACGTTCGCGCCCGCTCCTCAGTGGGGAGTCGATGCGGACGGCTATTTCGCCGTTGCGCCAACCGGCACCTATCCGCCCATGGCCGACCTCTCGATCACCCACGAAGTGGCGGTGGGCGCCGGCACCCTGACGTTCGAGCACTACTACGAGATCGAAGTCGACTGGGACTTCGGCTTCGTGCAGATCTCGGACGATGGCGGGCTGACGTGGAACACGGTGGCGTGCCCCGGCACGACGTCGCAGCACGACTCGGGAGCCCTGAGCTCCATCGTCGCGAACCTCCCCGGCTATTCCGGTGTCGAAGGGACCGCTGCGGTACCGACGGCGGTGACATGTGACCTCTCGGCCTGGAGTGGCCAGAACGTCATCCTCGCCTTCCGGTTCATGAGCGACCCGGCCGTCGAGATGGCGGGCTGGTTCGTCCGAAATGTGCAGGTCGACGGCGTCGATGTCGGCACTCCCGGCTCGCTTGCCGGCTGGAGCAACCAGCAGGCCTACCTGCCCGTCCCACTCGACTTCGAACTGCGGCTCGTGGGCCTTTCGGGACAGGTCGATACCTACGGGCACGTCTCGGATGCGACTGATGTTGTCCTCGTCGAGATCGCCCTCGATGGCGCCAACGCCGGCGCGGCAACAGCGGAGCAACTCGCCGCACTCGCCGGCGCTGACCAGGTCGTGGCCATCGTCAGCAGCATCCCGCTGTCCGAAGAGAGCACGATCTACGGACCGTACTCGTTGACGGCCAATGGTGCGGAAATGGCCGACGGCAATGGCGTGATCAATCCCTGGTGATGGGTGCTGCGGCCCGTCGTAGCGCGGGTCGCAGCTATCGCCATCTCCCCTAACACGCAGAGGGGGCGCCAGCCACGCTGGTGCCCCCTCTCTCTGTCGAAGTCACGCGCCTTTCCTGCCGCCCGCTCCATCAGGCAGGGATGAGCCCTAGCCGATAACCGTCGATTCTGCGAAGACCATCTCCGGCTGCACGTTCGTGAAGTTCGGGATGTCACCCATGATCTCTGCCGCATGCGGCCCGAATGCCGCCTGGAACTCCTCGAGAGAATCAACGAAAAGGTGTCCTGCGGCGATCCACTTGGGGTCCGTCCCCGGCTGCCCGCTCCCGATACTGCGGTCGGCCTCCACTCGCTTGAGAACGCTCCCCACGCGCTCCAGTACCAGCGGCAGGTGCGAATTCGCGTAGTAGTCGTGGTCGAACGTCGCGCCCTCGCTGTTCGGGTAGGCCACGGTGATATGGATCATTGCCTGTCCTCCTCGTTTTGCCCCGCTCTTTGGGGCAGCACAGGTTAGCACGCGCCGACCCGCTCACAACCGGCGCGCTGCGTGGCGCGGTCCCGTCCGGCCTGCCTCAGTCGCCCGTCGCCAGTGCTTCCCTCGGGGACCCGGCCGGTTCGACAGCCCCCGCTCCGAACACCCTGGCCGCGAAGACTGCGAGCCCGATGAGGAGCCCCGTGCCCATCGTCGGCGCGAAGATGCGCTTCAGCCAGGTCACGTCGAACTCCAGCCCTGCGACGAACCCGATGATCCCCACGTTCACCAGGACGAAGATCAGGTGGTCGATGCGCCTCCCGCGGCCCCCGGCCATCGTCGCCGCCAGCAACATCGCGAACACCGAGTTCGTCATCGCCCCGATGAACTGCGAGTGGTCCAGTCCCAGCAACTGGTTCGTCGGCACCAGGTCGAAGTCGCCTTCGTATTTGATCACCCAGTATTGGGCCAGCCCGATCACGAACATCACCGAGACCGCGCTCAGCACTGCGTACCGCCCGGGCAGCGGAAGCATCCAGTCCACCCTGCGGAACGACGGCCACATCCGCACCAGGAAGATGACGACACCGATAAGCTCCAGCAGGATGGCCACCGGCGCGAGCGCGACGACGTCGAGCAGCAGCGACAGCATCAGGAACACGCCCCCGAGGAACGGGAACACCATCTGGATGACCCCCGCCCGCGTCGCCTTCGGCGGGTGTGGGAAGCTGAACGCCCACTCGCTCATCGCCAGTGCGACCGGGATGAGGAAGCCGACCACCATCGTCGCCGGGTGCGCGTCCTCCCCGCCGTCCGGCAGGAAGTTGTTGCCAGTCGCGATCTCCAGCCCCAGCAACACGCCCAGCACCCCACCGACAACCGATGTCCCCAGCGCCGCCAGGAAACCCCAGTGCGGCACCCCCAGCACCGTCTTCCCGGCCCGGGTCAGCACCCAGGCGAAGATGCCCACGATTGCCGCCGACGAGGCAATCCCGAGGATCGGCCGCCACCAGCCGTAGGTCAGCGAAAACGCCGCGACATAACAGACGAACGAGACGATCGCCAATCCCGCGAGCCCCCGCACTACCTGTCGCTCGCGAGCGCTGATCGGCGCCGACTCCCCAAACAGCCAGAACGACGCCGCGAACACTGCCAGCGTCAGCCACCCCAGCGTCCCACCATGGACGTGGCCGAGAATGCGCCGTCGGTCGAAGTCGACGATGTCCGTCCCGTTGAGGATCCCTATCACGATCGTGTAGGTGAAAATCGCCATCGCGGCGAGCAGGACCACGCGGATCTCGGGCCACAACTGTGGTCGCGTCACTCCATTCATTGTTCGAACTCCTCACCTGGTTTGGCGCATCCTACCCGCGCCGTGAGAGACACTCAACAATGTTGGACTAGATCCAAAGTTGTGACTCGAGTCGCTGGCCGTTACGCGATCGGACTAGAGCCGCCCGGCAGCCTTCTGCCAGCGCACCTGGTCTCGCACCGATTCCTCAACCGGCCGAAAGCGAATCCCCAGTTCCCGCTCGGCTCGGCTGTTGTCCGTGCGGCAGTCGCAGTACATCAGCCACGTCGTTCCCTGGTCGATGGGCAGCCGAAATGGCACCAGCCGTTGCGCGACCGCCGCAGCCCGCCCCACGCCATACCCCGCTATCGACGGGATGGGGATTCGTGGCCGCCGCACACCCGCCTCTTTCTGCACCAGCCGAACCAACTCACGCACACTGACATAGGGCCCGCCGAGCAGGTAGCGCCGCGGCCCCTTTCCCGGTTCCATCACCACGGCATGGGCGGCGGCAACATCATCGACGTGCACGACGGCAATGCCCCCACCCGGGAGGAACGGCGTCAGTCCCCTCACGAACTGCCGCGCATAAACCGTGCTCTCGCCGTCGTGCGGGTCGTGCGGCCCCCAGACGCTCCCCGGGTTCGTGATCACGATCGGCGCCCCCGCTGCCTGCAGTTCCCGCGCGTAGGCCTCCTGCTCCGACTTCGATGCCGGGTACGGCCACCGCGAGCGCCCCGGCGGGGTCTCTTCCGTCAATATCCGGCGCCCCTTCTCCACGAGCGCTACATAACTGGAGACGTGCACGATCGGGTCAAGCCCCATCTCCACCGCCGTGCCCAGCACCGCCCGCGCTCCCGCCATGTTCGTCGCCCGGATCTCCGCCCCTCGCCGGATGTCGTTCGAATAGACACTCGCCCCATGCACCACCGCGTCGCACCCCTCCAGCGCCGTTCGTACCGCGGCGACATCCGTCACGTCGCCCACTATGTGGTCGACCGGCCCCGCGCCAAGCGGTTCAAGCGCAGTCGCTATCCGTGCCGGGTCGCGCACGAGTAGCCGGACCTCGTGTCCCCTGTCTTGCAGCGCCTTGACTGTGTGTGAGCCAACAAACCCCGTCCCTCCGGTGACCAGTACCCGCAACGGATTCTCCCGCCGGCGGCATGGACTTCTCCCGCGTGCAGGGGAGGGGCCGCCTGA
>DATBWD010000070.1:0-7591 GCA_036515015.1 Tepidiformaceae bacterium | reverse complement strand
CCCGCCCGCCTGCGGGGTTACACTGGGAGGCCATCCTTCCCGGAGTTCCCGCCATGACCGAACTCGGCCGCCTCCTCACGGCAATGGTCACCCCCTACACCCCAACCGGCGAAGTCGACTATGCCCACGCCCGCAAACTCGCCGCCTTCCTCGTCCGCGCCGGGAACCATGGCGTGGTCGTCACCGGCACCACCGGCGAAGGTCCCCTCCTCAACGACGACGAAAAGGCACGCATCTGGGCGGAGGTCAAGCAGGAACTCGGGGAAGCGACGGTCGTCGCCGGCTCAGGCACGAACGATACCCGCCACTCCATCCACCTGACGAAGCTCGCCGAACGCGCCGGCGCCGATGCCATCCTCGCCGTCGTGCCCTATTACCTGCGTCCGCCCCAGGAAGGCATCTACCAGCACTTCCGTGCCATCGCCGAAAGCACCCACCTCCCGGTCATCGTCTACAACGTCCCCTCCCGCACGGGCGTGAACATGACCGTCGAGACGATCCTCCGCCTGACCGAAATCCCGAACATCGTCGGCGACAAGGAGGCCAACGGCGACCTCGCGCACTCCGCCGAAATCCTCGAATCGGCCCCCGGCTTCAAGATCTGGAGCGGCAACGACAACGACAACTTCCACCTCTGGGCGATGGGCGCCTACGGTGCGATCAGTGTCACCGGCCACATCGTCGCCGGCCAGCTCCGCGAGATGCTCGAACTGGCCCTCGCCGGGCGCATGGCCGAAGCTGCCGCCATTCATCGCCGCCTCGTCCCGGTCACCAACGCCTGCTTCGCCAACGGGAGCCCGAGCACCATCCGCTACGTCCTTCGCCAGCTTGGGTTCGAAATCGGCGCCCCGCGGCTGCCCGTCGTCGAACCCGACGAAACGGTGGGGCAGAAGGTCATGGCCTCGCTCCGCAAGCGGCAACTCGATGTCCCGGTAACGGCGGGCTAGGACCATGCCGGTCTCCCCTGGCCGAGAGGTCGGCACCGGCTGGGAACCGGTCTGGGAGGGCAACGGCGAAGCCCAGGCGGAGATCATCGCCCTCGCGCTACGGGACTCTGGTATCACCGCTCACGCCCAGGGCGCGCAGCAAATCCAGGGCTACCCGCATGCCTTCCAGCAGGCCACATGGGCCGTATTTGTCCCGGCCGCTCACTCCCGGGCCGCCCGCCACCTCCTGGCTGAACGACATGAAGGCCACAACATCGTCGATCTGGATGACGACCTGTCCTCCCTGCAGCGCTCAACACTGAAGTTCGTGCTTGCCGGTCTCGGCGCCATCGGCGCCTATCTCGCCTATCGCGCGCTCACTGGCGGGCTCTAGCGTCGCCTCACATCGACTACTTCTCGTGCTCACTTTCGGCAACCATGCCTTCGTGCTACGTTGAAAGTTGCGTTAAGAGGAATATGAATGAGTGAACTTGGGTCCTGGCTGATCCGGGCCCGTGAAGCCCGCGGCCTTACCCTTGAGGACGCCGAACGCGACACCCGCATCTCCCGACGCTACCTCCAGGCACTCGAAGCAGAACAGTTCGATGTCATTCCTGCGCCGGTCTATGCGCGCGGTTTTTTGCGCTCCTATTCCCAGTACCTTGGCCTCGACCCCCAGGAACTGCTTGCTCTCTTCCCTCGCGACGATGAGCCGTCCCACTCCCCTCCCCAGCCCGCGCAGTCCCGGGTGGGCGGCTCCCAGCCGCCGAGTGCAATAGGCCCCTCCCGCCCTTCCTGGCGCAGGCCCACCGCCCGTACCAATGGCGGCGGAATCCGGCCACCGCTGCGTCCCGAACCCCAGCCGGCCCGCCAGCCGAGCCTCTATCACGAACCAACGATCGGCATCGACATCGGCGTCCCCGTGCCTGCCCGGCGTTTGCAGACCAACCCCGCCAGCCAGGCGCGCTCCGTCACGGTCGCCATTGTCGCAGTCGTCGGTATTCTCGCGGTCGTCCTCCTCGCCTTCTTCATCTCGCGCCTCGCCGACGATGACACCGAAGCTCCCGGCGGAGGCCTTGCCCCGCCCGCCTCCCTCACCCCCGCGGCCGAGGCCGCGGACGCGACGAGCACTCCCGCCACCGGCTCCAGCGGCCTCGAGGTTACTCCGGGTGTCGTCCCCGACGTCCTCGGCGAGATGGTCGATACCGCCAAGCTCGCCATTCAGGAAGCCGGCCTCGAACCGGTCGAACTGCGCGAAAAGTCCAACCAGCCGGCGGGCACGGTCATCGATCAGTCGCCCGCTCCCGGTGTCGAACTGGCGAGCGGCCAGGTCACCATCGTTGTGAGCGACGGTCCCTGATGGCGGTCCCCCGGACGTACCACCTCGTCACCCTCGGTTGCCCCAAGAACGACGTCGATAGCGAACACCTCGAACGCCTCCTCACGGGCGGCAACCTCGAAGCCGTCCTCGATCCCGGGGACGCCGACGCCATCATCGTCAATACCTGCGGGTTCATCGAACAAAGCCAGGCCCAGTCCATGGAGGCCGTCCACGCGCTCGCTCGCGAAAAGCGCGACGACCAGACGCTCATCGTCGCCGGCTGCATGACCCAACTCTACGGCTCCCAGGTGCGCGCCGAAGTGCCCAACGTCGACCACGTCTTCGGCGTCGGCCAGTGGCAGGATGTTGCCCGCCTCCTCAGCGTCGATGTCGACGCCATCTTCGATATCCCCGAAAGCCACGCGAAGGTCACAGGCCCGAGCGCCTACCTCAAGATCTCCGACGGCTGCGACGCGCCCTGCACTTTCTGCGTCATCCCGAAAATCAAGGGCGGCCTCCGCTCCGCCCCCGCCGGTCTCCTCATGAAGGAGGCCCAGCGGCTCGTCGAAGCCGGCGCCCGCGAACTCGTCCTCGTCGGCCAGGACACGACCGCCTGGGGCGAAGACCTCGGGAAGCCGGTCGGCTCCGGGCTGCCGGGTCTGCTCCGCATGCTCTCCGATGCCGTCGGCCCCGATGTCTGGTTGCGGCTCATGTACGCCTACCCCAGCCGCGTCACCCCGCAACTCATCGAGACCATGGCCGCCCTCCCGAACGTCGTTCACTATCTCGATGTCCCTCTCCAGCACGGCTCGGAAGCAACCCTCCGCCGCATGAAGCGCCCCCATAACCTCGAGAAGGTCCACTGCTTCGTCGAAGAGCTTCGCGTCGCCATGCCCGACGTTATCCTCCGCACGTCCTTCATCGCCGGCTTCCCCGGCGAAACCGACGCCGAGTTCCAGGAACTCCTCGACTTCTCCCGCGCTATCCGTTTCGACCATGCCGGCTGCTTCACCTACTCCCGCCAGCAGTGGACCGGCGCCTTCGAGATGCCGGCCCAGGTCCCCGACGAGGTCAAGCACGAACGCCGCGATCGCTTCATGCGCCAACAGCGCAAGATCGCCGCAAAACAGGCGAAGCGCTTCATCGGACGCACCCTGCCGATGCTCGTCGAAGGCCTCGGCGATGACGAAGACGGCAACCCGGTGGTGGCCGGCCGCACCTACCGCGAAGCGCCCGAAGTCGACGGCCTCGTCTTCGCGCGTGGCGCCGCGAATCCCGGCGAACGAGTCCTGGTCCACATCGACGGCGCCGCCGATTACGACCTCTTCGGCACACTCGCCTGACACGCGCTCGTAACATCGTCGCGCTATGCTGTGCCTCACGGTGAGCCATGAGTGAAACAACGAGCTACGTCGTCTCCGCCTGTAAGGAAAACAGCATCAAGTTCGTCCGCCTCTGGTTCACGGACATCGTCGGCGCGCTGAAGAGCTTCGCCATCACCGTCGAAGAACTCGAAAAGGCGCTCGAAGAAGGCATGGGCTTCGATGGCTCGTCCATCGAGGGATTCGCCCGCATCGACGAGTCCGACATGATCGCGAAGCCCGACCCGACGACGTTTCAGCTGGTCCCGTGGCGTCCGCGAGAACCCGGCGTCGCCCGAATGTTCTGCGACATCTACCGGCCCGACGGGCGGCCCTTCGAAGGAGACCCCCGCTATGTCCTCCGCCGCCAGTTGAAGCGCGCGGCCGACCTCGGCTACACGTTCTACGTCAGCCCCGAACTCGAATACTTCTACTTCAAGCACTCCACCGGCACCGAACCACTCGACCGCGGCGGCTACTTCGACCAGACAGCCGACGCCGCCAGCGACCTCCGGCGTGAAACCGTCCTCGCCCTCGAAGCGATGGGCATCGAAGTCGAATACAGCCACCACGAAGTCGCGCCGAGCCAGCACGAAATCGCCCTCCGCTACACCGATGCCCTCACCATGGCCGACAACGCCATGACCTACCGCCTCGTCGTCAAGGAAGTGGCCATGGCCAACGGGGTCTACGCCACCTTCATGCCCAAGCCTATCGCCGATGAGAACGGGAGCGGCATGCACGTCCACCAGTCGCTCTTCAAGGGCGAGCGCAATGCCTTCTTCGACTCCGAAGACCCGTACCACCTGAGCGCCATCGCCCGGAGTTATATCGCCGGCCTCCTCCACCACTCCCCTGCCATTACCCTCGTCACCAACCAGTGGGTGAACAGCTACAAGCGACTCATGCCCGGCTTCGAAGCCCCGGTCTATCTCAGCTGGGCCCGCCGCAACCGCAGCGACCTCATCCGCATCCCCGAATACCAGCCGGGCAAGGAAATGCACACTCGCATCGAATACCGTTCGCCCGACTCGGCCTGCAATCCCTATCTCGCCTTCGCCGTGATGCTCGCCGCCGGCCTCGATGGCATCGAAAAGGAAATGGCTCCCCCACCGCCCGTCGAGGAGAACGTCTTCGAATTGACCCCCGCCGAGCGGGAAAGTCGCGGCATTGCCCTCCTCCCCGGGAGTCTCATGCAGGCAATCGAGGCCGCCGCCGGTTCCACGCTCCTCCGGGAGGCCCTCGGCGACCACGTCTTCGAAAGCCTCCTGAAGAACAAGCGCATCGAGTGGGAGCGCTATCGCCGCCACGTCACCGACTTCGAACTGGCCGAATACCTCCCCATCCTGTAAACCGTCGCCGCCGCTCGCCCCCGGCCCGCGCTTCTGCCATGCTTCGGCGATGGCTACCTACGACCAGCTCCAGATCGGCGACTCCGCTTCCTTCAGCAAGACGCTCAGCGAATCCGACATCTATCTCTTCGCCGGGGTCACCGGCGACCTCAACCCGGCCCACGTCAACGCCGTCGCCGCAGCCGAAGGCATGTTCAAGCAGCGCATCGCCCACGGCATGCTCACCGCGTCCTTCATCTCAACCGTGCTCGCCATGCACCTGCCCGGCCCCGGCACCATCTACGTTGCCCAGGAAGTCCAGTTCCGCGGCCCGGTCTTCATCGGCGACACCGTTACCGCGCGCGTCGAATGCATCGAAAAACTCGACCAGCGCAAATGGGCGAAGTTCAAGACGACGGTCACCAACCAGGATGGCAAGCTGGTGGTCGATGGCACTGCGACCGTTATCCCGCCCGCGTCCTGACCCCGCCCCGGATCGCCCGTCGGCGCCCGCCCCGGTACGATCGAGACGGTGACTTCCGAATCTCCACGGCGACGCCCCCTCGAATCTCGCAAACAGAACACCGAGGGCCGCAACGGGTGCATCATCACCGGCGCGGTCCTCGGCATCATCTTCGGCGCGACCTTCGCCTTCTACGGCCTGCCGCCCATCCTCCGCTCCATCTACGGCGAGGAGAAAGTCGCCGTCGGCCAGGCCTATGACGACGGCTCAAAGACCATCCAGGTGGAGTACGTGCGCGTCGAACCGGAGCGCGTCTCCGTGAGCCTGCGCGTCCTCATCACCGAATCCTGGCCGGTCAACAACTCAACCTTCTCCCTCGAACTCTCCGAGCGTGACGAGTGGGTCCAGGCGAGGCCCCCTGCCGCCGACCGCCCCGAGACGAGCCTCGGCTTGCGCATCGGCGAGGAACGCGAAGTCGTCCTCGTCTTCGATGTCGTGGAGGCCGATGGCGACCCCGACGCCCTGCACGTTTCCGGCCCCCGCATCCGCTTCGCCCTGCCCCCGCCGGAGGAGCCGTGAGCAGTCCGTACTCGCCCGATGGCCACGAGGGCCTTGAGACCCTCCCCCACTACCTCAAGCCGGGATTGAGTGTCGTGTTCATCGGCTATAACCCCGCGATCTTCTCCGCCGAAGCAGGCCATTACTATGCCCGCCCCGGGAACCCGTTCTGGCGCCACCTCAGCGCGAGTGGCATCGCCGGCCGCGAAGTAGGGCCCGAAGACGACGCCCTCCTCATGGATGAAGCCGGCATCGGCTTCGTCGACCTCTGCTGCCGCCCCACCGTTCGGGCCGGCGAACTCTCCCGTTCGGAGATAGCGGAAGGCGCACGCCGCCTCCACGCCGAACTGCTCGAATACCAGCCGCGTTTCGCCGTTTTCAGCGGGCGCGGGATCTACCACCACTTCGGCCGCCACGCCCTCCACCTCTCGCCCCGCGATCTCGCCCTGCGACCCTACGGCGAACAGCCGGAGCGCATCGGCGCCACGGTTCCCTGGGTAGTGCCCAGTTCCAGCGGCCTCGCGAGCAAGTGGCACCGGGAACGTCTGGCCCTCCTCCAGCACCTCGCCACGCTGCTCGATTCTTAGACCAGTTGGGGCCCCCCGCAGGCCGCGTCCCATAACGCCCTGATACGGGACAGAGTTCGGAAAGGCCTCAAATTTGAGCAAAATGAAATGCGACGGACCCATCCGTATAGAACCGCTCGTTGACAGCTATTGAGGGCGCAACTTAAGCTCGGTTTCGCGTTAACGCAGTTGCTCGTTGCCAAGAGGCGGCGGGCTCATTCGCTCTTGGGGGGAAGAATGTCAAGAGATGAACTGAACTACTGGGATCGTCTGACGAGTCGCGCCGTCTCACGCCGGACCCTCATGAAGGGCGCCGGGGTGAGTAGCATCGGGCTCGCTACCGCCGTAGCCGTTGGCTGCGGCGACGATGACGATGACGACGACACTGCTACTCCCGGTGGCGGGACAACCCCGGGCACTGGCGCCAGCCCGACCACCCAGGCAGAACAGCCCAAGCCGGGCGGCACACTGACCGTCCTCATGGGCGGCTCCCCGCGGAGCCTCGACCCGCATTTCGATACGTTTCCCTACAACACCGCGGTCACGAACAACACCAACGAGCGTCTCCTGCGGTTTACGCCCGATCTCAAAGAAGTCGAGACCGAAATGGCAGAGGCGCTGCCGGAAAACCCGGACTCGATGACGTTCGTGATCAAGCTGAAGCCGGGGATCAAGTTCCAGAACATCGAACCGGTGAACGGTCGACCGTTCACCTCGGCCGATGTCAAGTACAGCCTCGAACGGCAGATGACCGACGAGGCCGGCAAGTTCCAGCACGCCTACTTCTTCCTCGGCGCGATCGACACGATCGAGACGCCGGACGATATGACCGTCCGGATCAACATGAAGAAGCAGTACGCGCCCATGCTGAGCTACCTCGCCAGCCCGTGGACCGTCATGATCGGCCGAGAAGTAGTCGAGCAGTATGGCGACCTGACCGAGCACGCAGTTGGCACGGGGCCGTTCATCCTCAAGAACTGGCAGAAGGACGTCAAGTTCGAACTGGACAAGAACCCCGAGTACTGGCAGAGCGGCCTGCCGTACGTCGACAAACTCGTCTACCTC
>DATBWD010000069.1:0-3743 GCA_036515015.1 Tepidiformaceae bacterium | reverse complement strand
CCGACGGTGCTGATGGTGGTCGGCCTGCAGGGCTCCGGGAAGACGACGAGCATCGCGAAGCTGGCGAACCTGCTGAAGCGGCAGGGCCAGCGGCCGCTGGTGGTGGCCTGCGACATCTACCGGCCGGCGGCGGTGAACCAGCTTGTGACGCTGGCGAAGAGTCTCGACGTGCCGTACCACGAAGAAGGGACGAGCGCGAAGCCGGCCCAGATCGCGGCCAATGGGCTCGAGAAGGCGCGGCGGATGAACGCGACGCATGTGCTGGTCGACACGGCCGGGCGGTTGCACATCGACGAAGAGATGATGAAGGAGGTGGCGGACCTCCGGGCGCAACTGCAGCCGCAGGAAGTGCTGTTCGTGGCGGACGCAATGGCGGGGCAGGACGCGGTGACGGCGGCGAAGGAGTTCCACGACCAGGTGGGCACGACGGGGCTCATCCTGACGAAGATGGACGGGGATGCGCGGGGTGGGGCGGCGCTGAGCATCCGTCAGGTGACGGGTGTCCCGGTGAAGTTCATCGGGATGGGGGAGAAGGCGGACGCGCTCGAAACGTTCCACCCGGACCGGCTTGCGGGGCGGATCCTGGGCATGGGGGACATGCTGACGCTCATCGAGAAGGCGAAGTTCGAGATGGGCGACGAGGACACGGACAGGTTCCAGGAGAAGCTGAAGAAGGGGACGTTCGACCTGCAGGACTTCATCGAGCAGTTGCGGAAGGTGCGGCGGATGGGCCCGCTGGGGCAACTGGTGCAGATGTTGCCGGGGTTCAACAAGATCAAGATGCAGCTCGATGTGGACAACATCGACGACCGGTTCTTCGACCACGCGGAAGCGATCGTGCTTTCGATGACGCCGTGGGAGCGCCGCCACCCGGACAAGATCGACGGGAAGCGGCGGAAGCGGATTGCGCGAGGAAGCGGGACCGATGCGGCATCGGTGAACCAGTTATTGAAGCAGTTCTTCGAGGCGCGAAAGATCGCGAAGACTCTCGGGAGCGGGAAGTTCCCGGTGCTGCCGGGGATGCGGTAGGCAGGGTGCGGAGGGGCGCCTGCGGAAGCACATTACCAGGCGATGAGTTAGGATTTTCAGATACTGTGTTTACGAGGCCCGTATAGGCGGGCTTTATGAGGAGAACAGGATGATCCGGATTCGACTGCGGCGGGTGGGCAAGAAGCGAGCGCCGTATTACCGCGTGGTGGTTGCGAACCAGCAGGCCAAGCGCGACGGCGCGTTCCTCGAGACGCTCGGCTCCTATGACCCGCACGCGAATCCGCCCACGGTGCAGCTGGATGCTGAGCGGGCGAAGGAGTGGCTGAGCAAGGGCGCGCAGCCATCGGAGGCGGCCGAGAAGATCCTGCGGCGAGCGGGCGTGCTGGATGCGAAGCCGGTAGCCACAGCCACGGAAGCCACCGCGACCACCGCCACGGCCGTCGCCGAACCGCCAAAGAAGGCAGCCGCGAAGGCTGCGAAGGTAGAAGCGCCCGAGGCAGAGGCCGCCGAGACAGAGGCCCCCGAGGCAGAGGCCACGGAACCGGAAGCGGCACCAGTAGAGGTACCGGCAGAACCCGAGGAAGCGTAGTCATGGCATCGATGATGGTGACCGTCGTTGAGTACATCGCACGAGGGCTGGTGGACAAGCCGGACGAAGTGCGGGTGACGGAATCGGAGGACCGCGACCGGGTGATCGTGCGGCTGGACGTGGCCGACGACGACTGGGGCAAGGTCATCGGCAAGGGCGGCAGGATCGCGGCGGCGATGCGTTCGCTGGTGAAGGTTGCCGCGGTGAAGGAAGACGTGCGAGTCGGCCTGGAGATAGGCGACTGACGGACCGGGACGTGAACCCCGGCGAACAGCAAGAACAACGCAGGCGGCCCGGGCGCCGCCCGCCCTCGACGAAGGGACCCAGGCCGGGCATTCCGCAGGAGCCACGAGACGGGTATACCGCCGTCGGGCGCGTGCTGCGGCCGCATGGATTGCGGGGCGAAGTGCGCGTGCAGGCGTTCGCGGAGGGGGCGCCGAATCTCCAGCGTGGGCGGCGGGTGTGGATGGGCGACCGGGAACTGACGATCGTGCGGGCGAGGCCGGACCGGGAGGCGTGGATCCTCCAGTTCGCGGAGATGAAGGATCGAACGGATGCCGAGCAGTACTACGAGGTACTGCTGGAGGCGCCTGACTCGCAGGTGCGGCGGACGGACAGCGAGTCCTATTTCGTCCACGAGCTCATCGGTTTGCGTGTGGTGACTGATGACGGGCGGGAGCTGGGGCGGGTGGTCGAGGTGCTCCAGACGGGCGCGAACGACGTCTACGTGGTGCGTGGCGAGCGTGGGGAGGTGCTGATTCCGGCGGTCGGAGATGTGGTCAAGCAGATAGACACGCGTGAATCGTTCATGTCCATTACACCTTTGCCGGGGCTGCTGGACGAAAGCGAATAATCTATTGAAAGCCTTTATAGCTGCGACTACACTGACCGCGGTACCGGTGGCGGGATTCTCGTGGGCGCCAGCCTGCGGAGCCGGTAACTTCTGCTTTGTCGAGGGGGAATCCACATGTCCAAGGCTGAAGCGCTTCAAGTAGTTGGGGACTGCATTCACCACTGGGTTCTGGAGTCTCCGAGGGGCGAACTGACGCCGGGACGGTGCAAGAAGTGCGGGAAAGAGAAGGAGTTCACGGGGGAGACGAGCTATCGGATAGGGCGGGGTTCTTCGCACCGGAGCTAGACCAGAGCATTTGACGAGGGTTTGGGCCGCTCCCTACGATGGGAACGGCCCGACGTGTTTGTGGGGACATAGCTCAGTTGGGAGAGCGCAGCGTTCGCAATGCTGAGGTCGGGGGTTCGAGCCCCCCTGTCTCCACCATTTCTTCGAGACAACATGGGATCGACCGAGAGGCTCCGCGAGGGGCCTTTTGTTTTGCCGGCGGCCCTCCCGCAGGCTCTGCCGGCGCTCCATATTCGTGGCGTGCAAGGGCACCCGATGCTAGGATTGGCGAACCGCAGCCCCAAAAGCCTACCCGGCCCCCGACGGCGGCCGGGTTCTTTACGAAACGGGGAAACACGAGTCCGGTTCGGGAAAAAGAGGCAGGACATGTCTGAGCAATTGACCGCCGCACAGAAGCTTGAACAGTTGCTGGAGTTGAAGGCCAGGTTCGCCCAGGGGGGCGGCGCGAAGCGCATCGAAGCGCAGCATTCGCGAGGGAAGCTAACGGCGCGAGAACGGGTTGAACTGCTGCTCGACGCTGGGACCTTCGACGAAATCGACCCGCTCGTGCGTCCTCGGGGAAGCGCGGCCGGCACCGAGGGCCCGGAGTCGGTGGTAACCGGCTGGGGGAAGATCGACGGGCGGCCGGTCTACGTTTTCTCCTATGACTTCACGGTGGCCGGCGGGTCGCTGAGCGAGGCTGTGGCGGAGAAGATCCTGAAGGTGATGGACCTCGCGATGACGACGGGGGCGCCGGTCATCGGCATCCAGGACTCGGGCGGGGCGCGCATCCAGGACGGTTCGGAGAGCCTGCGCGGGTTCGGCGAGATCTTCGCGATGAACACGCTGGCGAGCGGGGTGGTGCCGCAGATCAGCGTGATCATGGGGCCCGCGGCCGGGGGCGGCGCCTATAGCCCGGCGATCACCGACTTCATCTTCGCGACCGAAGGTGAGGGGCAGATGTACATCACCGGGCCGGACGTCATCCGGGCGGTGACGGCAGAGGAAGTCACGCACGAGGAACTGGGCGGCGCCTATTCGCTGGCG
>DATBWD010000068.1:0-3238 GCA_036515015.1 Tepidiformaceae bacterium | reverse complement strand
GTGTTCCGCCCCGTCGGCGAAGACGACTACGTCCACGTCGTCATGCCGATGTTCGTCCAGTGGTAACGGTCAGGCCATGAGCCCGCGGCTTGGGGGATAACGTGCCTGTGGCCCGGCAGCGATCAGGACGGTCGGTGCGGGCGGCGATTCGCCCCGCCCTGGCTGTCCCCGGCCGCCCGATCAAGTCCGGACTGGCTGCGGTCGAGCGAGTGCGCCTCAACTGGATCTATCTCAAGGAAGACATCGATGGGATAGAAGCCCGTCTCCGGCAGATGCGTCTCGGTCACGCCGCTGCTCTCCGCCAGTTCGGGGCGACCGTCGCCAAAGACGCGATGATCCCGGGGCCAATCAGCATCGTGAACGCCGACCACGACTTTCGGAACCTCGTCATCGAAGAGGGCTGCCATCTCGGCAGCGAAGTCTTCATCGACCTCGCCGACCGTGTGACAATCGCCGCCCGCGCAACGATTTCGATGCGGACAATGATCCTGACCCACTTCGACGCGGGCCGAAGCCCCATCACCGCTCGCCATCCACGCAAAACCGGCCCGGTGACCATTGGTCGTGGCGCCTACATCGGCGCGGGTGCCATCATCCTCCTTGGCGTCACCGTGGGAGAGGAAGCCCTCATCCCTGCAGGCTCCGTTGTCACCCGCGACGTCCCCGCCGGCACCGTCTTTACCGCCACGCGCCGTTCCCGCACTTCCACCGACCAGTAACTGGTAAGCGCCTATGCAATCCTTTTCATGCTCCTTTCCCCTATTGAACCCCGTCGGTAGGATGCAAGAGAGGTCACAGCCGATGCGCGAACGCCAGTGATCGCCCCCCTCCGACGCTTCGCCTTCGACTTCGAGGAGCCCCGCGCTCGCGCGAATGCGCTACTCCTGCTCCTCATCGCCGCCGTGATCTCCCCGAACATCGGGATGCCTGGCGGTCTCCCCGCCATCCGCCTCGAACAGTTACTCCTTCTCCTGTTTTTGCCTTCGATGGTGCTGTTCCACAGGCGCCACCCGGAGTTCCTCCGTCCGCGACTGCTGGACTTCGCGTTCCTGGCCCTGGCAGGGGCCACCGCGATCTCCATCCTGCTGGCGCCGCTGCTCGTTTCCCAGGTGACGTGGTCGATTCGTGACCCCTTCGAAGTCGCACGGGTCGTCCAGTACTGGCTCCTCTTCCGGCTCGCCCTGACGGTGGTGCCGTCGGTTTCGCTGGTTCGTTCCATCGTCCAGCTGCTCCTCATCGTGGTCATCGCGGGGACGGTCTTTTCGGTCCTCCAATACCTCCTCCCGGGATCGTTCAACGACAACGTCACGGCGCTCTGGACTGCCGGCCACAGCGTCACGGCAATCAACAACACGGGGCGCGTGGTCGGGACTGTCGGCAATGCCAACTACTACGCCATCCTGAGTTCGTTCCTGCTCGCCCTCGCTCTGTCGCTCGTCATCTTGCGTGCCCGGCTCGGGAGGTCCTGGCGGATGCTCGCCATGCTGGCCGTCCTCGCCGGCTCGCTTTCGATCGTCCTTGCCCAGTCCCGGACGGCCGCACTGGCCTCGACGGGTGCGTTCGCCATCGCCCTGGGGCTGGTGGCCCTCCGTCAGCGCCGTGCCGCAGCCTACCTCACGGCCACGGGACTCCTCATCGGCGTTGTCCTCGCATCGATGCTCTTCGTGGAAGTCGCGTCCCGTGACGACCGGGTCAACGAGCGCTTCAATCCGTACAACCTCCTCACCGACTCCTCGGTAACCACCCGGCTGACGCGCTGGCGTTCGTTCTTTTCGGGCACTTCCGATGGCACCCCTCCACGCACGTGCAACGCTACCCGCCTCGAAAGTGCAAGCCCCGCGGCCGGCTACGCCCCGGCGGGACCGGCCAGTTCGGCCACTGTCTCCTCGGCAGCGCTTGCACGGGATGAGTTGCGGAAGGAGGATGTCGCTTCGATTGCGTACGCGATTCGAGAATACTTTTGCGTCGAGGGGCACTGGCCCGCCGCTGAGGGCGTGGAGTCGAGCCTCGTCCCGGCCTTCCTCACCAAATGGCCACGGGACCCCAGGACGCGGGAGCCGTATTTGCTCTACCTGACTCCTCGCGGATTCGCCGTTGGCGCCACGCTGGAAAACCCGGCCGATCCCGAAGGGCCCGTATACGGGCTCGGGACATTCCCCAATATGGTCCCGAATCCCAGCTTCGAATCGGATGAGCTCTCCGAATGGCTGCGCACCTACGGCGCCAGCGCGGAGCCTACCTCGTCCGTTTCCCTGTTCGGAGAGAAGTCAGCTTCGGTCACGCTCACGGCAGCCAAAGGGGAACCCCCGGGTGGCATCATCCACCGCGTGATCTTCGAGTTCGCCCTTGATACCGACTACACGTTCGCCACATGGGTCCGCAACGACACCGGGTCGGAACAGCAAATCCTGCTCTATCTCAGCGGCAGAACCGGTGAGGGTTTGCTGCTCGATGGCATGACGAAGAGGTTTGTCTCGGTCCCCGCCGACGGGCAGTGGATCCGGCTGGACCTTCCGTTCACCACGCCCGACACCACGAGACTGACGGAAATCCACATTGGCCTCTACAGCCCCACGGCCGACGGTGTGTCGCCGCTGTACTTCGATGGCCTCACCCTCCAGCAGGGAACGTTCGCACCGCACTTTCCCCTCGTGCGCACCGTTGTGCCCTCAAACCTGCGGCCCGTTGATCTCCCTGCTTTCCAGGATTCGCCGCTGATCGGTACAGGTCCGGGTAATTCGCTCCTCGCGCGCCGTGTGCTCGACAACGAATACCTGCTCTTCCTCGACCGCTACGGGATAGTGGGCACAGCGGCCTATATCGCGCTCTTCGCGGCCGCTTTCGCAGTTGTCTTCCGCGTCTGGTGGACGACGAAGCATCTGCTTGGAGCCGCCCTTGCCCTGGCCATCCTGACATTCACCGAGGCACTTGCAGTCTTCAACGTGGCTGCCGGAAGCTTCTATCACTTCCAGATCATGGCGGTGTACTGGCTCCTCATCGGCCTCCTCTCCAGCGTTGGCGAGGCCGAACGGCATGCTCGAGCAATCGAGGTGTCTGAACAGGCGCCGGCGGCTCAGCCGCTGCCCAACGGAACTCCGGCGGGAGCTCTCCGGTACTCCGGGTTGCGACGGCTCGGCAAGGCGCTGGCCCCTCGACGAGGCGACCTCCGCCGCGAAGAGGAACCGAAATCGTGACCCGGGCTGGCAAGTCCCGCGGCGGCCGCCCTCGGGTCTGTGTG
>DATBWD010000067.1:0-2490 GCA_036515015.1 Tepidiformaceae bacterium | reverse complement strand
AGGTAGGGGATGAGGTTCCGCCCGGTTTGCTGCCAGACGAACCCGACCTGCTTCCGCCGGTAGTCGACCAGTTCGCCGGGCGTCATGGTCAACAGGTCCTGCCCGCCCACGATCGCACGCCCCGCGCTCGGCTGGTCGAGGCCAGCGAGGATGTTCAGCAGCGTGCTCTTCCCCGACCCGGAAGCTCCCACGATCGCCATCAGTTCGCCGTTGCGCACCTTCAGGTCGAGGCCGCGCAGCGCGACCACCTCGAGGTTCGCGATCTTGTAGATCTTGAAGAGGTCTTCGCAATTGATGTACAGGGCGGGGACCACGCCCGCTTCACGCTGGTCCGTCACTCAGGCCCCCCCATTACAGCTCACCCATGCGCAGCGCCCGGTGCAGGGCGAGCCGCGAATACATCAGTACCAACGACAGGATCGTACCGAGAAATACAAGCCCGAGCAGCCCATACACCGTTGCCACCGTACCCCAGCTTATACGCGATAGGAGCGGAGGGAGCACTTCTCCCCCACTTTCGTCGAAGCCGATGTAGCCGACCATCAGCCGCCCGAGAGGCATGCCGAGCAGCGTGCCGGCGCCAATGCCGGCAATGATGACGAAGAGTTGTTCGAAGCTGACCAGCGCGAGGATTTGCTTTCCCGAAAAGCCCATCGTCCGGAGGATGGCGAATTCCAGCGAACGCGATTGCGCCGTCAGATACGTGTACACGATGAGCCCGAGGCCCGTCAGCAACAGGACCGAGGCGAACGAAAGGAAGAGGATGCCCTCCCAGCTGGCCGCGATCAGGGGGTCGGATCCCTTCTGCTCGCGAATGGCGTCGCGGTCGAAGATGGATGAGGCGGCCACACCCGCGCTCGACAGCGCTTCACGGTCGAGTGTGAGCGGCCCGGGACAGCTCACCCAGGCCTCGTTCGGGTAGATCCCATCCGAGAGGTAGGGCACCCGCGCCGCAACCACCTGCAGCGACTCCAGGCTGGCGACCACGAGGTGGCGCCCCTCCACCGGCTCGTACGTCGGGAAGTACCGGAACGACCCGGCCAGCCGGGCCGAGACGTACTGCCGGTTGATGTAGAGCAACACTTCGTCCCCGATCTTCTTGTCCGAATAGTCGAAGAACGAGGTGCTCGCGAGGACGGGGATCGTCTGCGCCGCGCCGGTCACCTGCAGCCCGATCAGCGTCGCCCCGGCAGGCTCCCGCGTGAACAGAAGCCGCGCCGCAAACTGTCCTCCCCGGGCGTCGCCCTCGGCCCGGCTCAGCTGGGCCGGCTCGGTGTTGGGCGACGTCCCGGCGATCGTTTCGTAGAGGTTCAGGTTCTCGAACCCCTCTATCACCCGCGCCTCGCTCAGACCTTCCGCCGTGGGCGAATCGCCCACCTGCAATTCGTCCACGAGAATCGTCACCCGCTGCGGGGTCTGCGGGTTGCCCCCAAAGCGGATGTAGACCGAATCGAGACGAAGCGACCCGCTGTCGAGCGGCGACCGGTCCTTCACCACCCGTTGCTGGACCGGCCGGGCGAGGTCGGCTGCGAAGAACTGCCAGCCGTCCGGCCGGGGCTCGCCCGCCGGGCCGAGCCGGTACTCCCAGAGCCCGCCCTCGGCATCGCGCAGCCTGACGCCCGGCCCGGCCATGTTGCGCGGGAGCTCCAGCTTCGCCCAGAGGCCGATGTAGCGCCCGTCGGTCGGGATCTCCGGGCCGGGCTCCGCCTCCTCCAGCGGTTCCTCCAATGTCTCCATCAGGTCGCCCAGCGACCGAGACGCGAAGTCATCGCGCCAGTACGCCACCTCGTCGAACTGCTCCGGCACCACGCCGAGGATCGTGATCGACTGGTAGCGAAACGCGCTGTCGCTGTAAGAACTCTCGAGGCGGGCAACCGGGATGACGGTCTCGGCGCCGGTCGCCGCCCCGATCCGTGCCGCATAGGGCTTCGCAGGGAGGTTCACGGGTGCGCTCACGCCCGCAAGCCGCACAGGCGCCCCGGCCTCGTACGAGGCGCGGTCGTCGTAGCTGCGTTCGAGCGTGGCGCGGAAGCCCGCGGCGAACATCCCCACCGCCGTCGCGAGCAACAGGAGCAGGATCAGCCGGCTGTAGTGCAAGGGGCTTCGCACCATATGCCAGAGGCCGAGCGGGATCGTCGGCCCGTTCAGCCCCCGCCCCAGCCACGACGCCGCCCGCAGTGCGATCGGGAACAGCCTCAGGAAAACGAGGGCGATAATCAGCATGAACAGCGTCGGCGCCACGAGCAGGAGCGGGTCTGCTGAGAGGTCGCCAAACAGCCGGTCGGTGACCAGCGATCCTCGCTGCCGAAGCTGGTAAAAGGCGTACGCCCCTACTCCCACGAGGACGAGGTCAAGGTAATAGCGAAGGAACATGGGCTGCTGTGGCGGCCGCGCCAGGTGCTGCTTGTAATGGACGATGCTGTGGCTTGTCGCCCGGTATGCCGGCCAGAGCAGCGCCGCAAGCGCCAGCAACACCCCGAACAGCGCCAG
>DATBWD010000066.1:0-3425 GCA_036515015.1 Tepidiformaceae bacterium | reverse complement strand
GTCGCTCCCTTGACGCCGACGGGCAGCCGCTGCTCCCAGTTCTCCGTCGCGTAGACGCTGGGCCGCTGCATGACCAGCCCGTGACAGATCTCGTCCGCCGCCCGGTAGCTGTGCCAGATGGCGAAGTTGATCGACGTATCCTGCCCCTCGAGCTGCCAGCGAAGCTGCTCCGCCGTGAGGCCCTCCACCAGGATCTCGGGATACCAGTGCCAGAACGCCAGGTTCCGGACGATCGCTGCCTTGGCAGACATCTCCACCCCCACTCAGTTTGTGCGCCGGGGCCTCGCCGGGATTATAGATGGCCAACGCCGAATGGCGTGCAGCTTACTCGCCCGGCAGCGGAAACTCCTCCAGGTACGCCAGGTACTCGTCCTCGACGTCGATGCCCAGCGTGTCCAGCAGCCTCACGACCCCACAGTAGAACGCGATCGTGATCACGAGGTCCGTCAGGCACTCGTTATCGAGACTTGCCCGCAGGACCTCGAACGTCTCATCGTCGACGGCGCGGCCCTCGGTCATCTGGCGGGCGGCGGCGAGGACCGCTCGGGCCGTGGTGTCCAGGCTGCTGCCACTCCCGGCCGTCTCGCTCGCCATCGCCCGGATGTCCTCGTCGCTGACTCCGAATTCCCGGCCGATCTTGATGTGGTGCGAATACTCGTAACGCGAGCGGGTCAGGTATCCGACCTGCAGGATGGCCATCTCCCGCAGCCGCGGGTCGAGCTTGCTCTGGTTCCGGATAAACCCGCCGAGTCGCCCGAACGCTCGCGCGCCGTTGGGGCTGTTCACCAGTGCCCGCTGGAGGTTGATGTCCCTGTCCAGCAGGGACTGGTCTTCCGGCCGAAGGTCTGACTTCGACAGGTACGGCACTCTGGCCATGTGTCGCTTCCTCCTAGCCCTGGTCGGTCGCCCGCTCGGGACCGCGCAGCGTTGTCCCGCCGTCGACCACGAGCACCTGGCCCGTAATGTAGCGGGCCTGCTCCGAAAGCAGGAACCGCACCGCGTACCCGACGTCCCAACCGGTGCCCTCGATCCTGAGCACGGATGCCCGCTTCCGCTGCTCCCGGGCGGCGTCGCTCATGCCACCCGCCGAGACCATCGGGGTGAACACCGGCCCCGGCGCCACACAGTTCACGCGGATGCCATCCCGGCCGTGGTCCACCGCCATCGCCTTCGTCAGCGCTATCACCGCGCCCTTCGAGACCGAATACGAGGTGAGGCCTCGCGGCCGGAGCGCCGAGATCGAAGACACGTTCACGATCGCTCCCCCGCCCGATGCCACCATCGCGGGAATTGCGAACTTGGACATCAGGAACATGCTCTCGACGTTCACCTGCATCACCCGCCGCCACGCATCGGCCGGTTCGTCGACCACGCTCCCCCGGCTGCCAATGCCCACGTTGTTGTCGAGCAACTGCAATCCGCCGAACCGCTCTACCACCCGCTGCACCAGCTCTCGACACTGGGATTCGTCGGTGACGTCCGCTTCGTACGCCTCAGCCTCTCCGCCCTCGGCCGCGATCATCTCTGCGGTCCTCTGAGCGAGCGCCTTCTGCCTGTCCACGACAACCACCCGCGCCCCTGCACGTGCCAGTAATAGCGCCGCGGCCCTCCCGTTCCCGATGCCGTCGCCGGCGGCTCCTCCCCCGGTCACGACTGCCACCCGGCCTCGCAAGCCCAGGTCGTCCTCGATACCGGATAATTCGGTCATCGGCTCCACCTCAAGCTCCTGTTCGATGCTGGCCGACCCTACGCGCACGGGCTGACCGTCGCAAGCCGCTGGCCCGCGCGCTTCCACGGATGGGCGGTCGAATCCAATGCGCCTCGCGCGACCGCACCGCGGTCTAGGACTCTCCGCCCGTTACGGGGATGACCGCCCCCGTCGTGTAGCTGGATGCCTCGGAGGCGAGGTACAGCGCCGCCCCGACGATTTCGTGGGGCTCGCCGCCGCGCTGGAGGAAGATCGAAGTCTTCGCCCGCTCGTTGAACGCCGGGAGGTCCCACGCCTTCGAGATGTCGGTCAGGAATGGCCCCGGCATGATGCAGTTCACCCGCACCGTCGGTCCGAACGCATGCGCGAATCCGACCGTCATCGCGTTCAGCCCGGCCTTCGCCGCCGCATAGGGGATGATGTTGGAGCGCGGGTGCATCGCCCCGTTGCTCGAAACCATGATGATCGACCCGCCGCCGGCTTCGACCATTCGCGTCCCGACCATCGCCGTCAGCCGGAACGGGCCCTTCAGGTTCACGTCGAGCACCTTGTCGTAGAGCGCCTCAGTGACGTTGTTCACGTGGTCGTAGAGCGGCGACATCCCTGCGTTGTTCACCAGCACGTCAACCCTGCCGAACTGCTTGTACGCTCGCTCGGCCAGTTGCTCCACCTGCCCCCAGTCCCCGACGTGGCACGCCACAGGCAGTGCCCTCCGGCCCGTCGTCTTCTCCACCTCGGCCGCCAGTTCGTCGCAGGAGTCCTGCCTCCGGCTCGAGATCACCACGTCGGCGCCCGACTGCGCGAACGCCAGCACCATCTCCCGTCCCAGCCCGCGGCTCCCCCCGGTCACCAGCGCCACTTTGCCGCTGAGATCGAACAACTTCTGAACATCAACCATGCAACTGTCCTTCCTCGAGGGCCTCTCGGCCGGTCATGTTTCGAGGCTGAGTGTAGAGGTTCCCGGCCCGTTGGTCGCCCCGGCCCGAGCCCCCGCCGGCGACGCCCGTGTAACATCTCTCCTACCGGCGACTGCCTGCCCATCAGCCCCGTGAGGCATGGAGGAGGTCCGATGCTCAAGACTGCCAGAATCTCGCACCCCGCCTTCTCCGGCTCCAAGCGCGAGGAAACGATCCGCTTCTACTGCGACGTCCTCGGGATGGACACGGTCCTCCTCCAGGACAACCTCGACGTGCCCGAAGAGGATCACTTCTTCTTCCACGTCGGGGAGGACAACTTCATCGCCTACTTTCTCCCCAAGCCGGGTGTCGACACCGGGCTCCCCCCCGCGCAGTCCGGTTCTGGCTGGATGGATCACCTCGCCATCGACGTCGAACCCGGCTCCATCGATGCCTGGTGCGAACGCCTCCGGGGCGCCCGTGTCGAATTCGAAGGCCCGGTCGACCGCGGCTATGAACGTTCCATCTACTTCAAGGACCCCAACGGCGTCACCATAGAACTGCTCTCCTGGATAACGCCGATACCCGCCGCCCTTCGCCAGGTGGATGTCATCCGGGGCGCACAGGAGCTTCGAAAAAGGCGCGGTTCCGCCCTCCTCGAGGACGAGGATATCCGCGCCTATATCCAGCAGGCCACCGGGGCCGAAGTCGTCTAAGCTCGCGCCCATGCTGACGATTTCCTGCGCCTTTGCCACCTCCCTCGAAACCCCCGACCACGTGGCCCTCGCCGAACACCTCGGATACCACTGTGCCTGGCTCTA
>DATBWD010000065.1:0-3422 GCA_036515015.1 Tepidiformaceae bacterium | reverse complement strand
GGGCAGCAGCCACGACGTTTCGGCACCGGGATGGGGCACCAAACCACGCACACGGAAGGACAGGAAAGTATGGCTATTTCGTTTGAAGGCCAGGTGGCCCTGGTCACGGGGGCCGGCGGCGGGCTCGGCCGGGCATACGCGCTCGACCTGGCGCAGCGGGGCGCGAAGGTCGTGGTGAACGACCTCGGCGGCGACCCCTTCGGGCAGGGTGAGAACCGGTCGGCCGCCCAGAAGGTCGTGGACGAAATCAAGGAAGCGGGCGGCCAGGCCATCCCGAACTACGACAGCGTCGCAAGCTACGACGGCGGCTTCAACATGGTGAAGCAGGCGATGGACGAGTGGGGCCGGCTCGACGCAGTCATCTGCAACGCCGGCATCCTGCGGGACGTTGCGTTCCACAACATGAGCGAAGACGACTGGGACAAGGTGTTCTCGGTCCACATCAAGGGCTCGTTCACGGTCCTGCGGGCGGCGTGGCCGGTGTTCCGGCAGCAGTCGTATGGCCGCGTGGTGCTAACCTCGTCGTCCTCCGGTATCTGGGGGAACTTCGGGCAGGCGAACTATGGCGCCGCCAAGACGGCGATGCTGGGCCTGATGAACGTCCTCAAGCAGGAAGGCCTGAAGTACAACGTGAAGGTCAACACCATCGCGCCGGTGGCCGGTACGCGCCTGACGCAGACCGTGATGCCGCAGGAGATGGTAGACCGGCTGAAGCCGGACCTCGTGGTGCCCGCGGTGACCTACCTCGTCTCGAAGGAGTGCGAGGACAGCGGCCTCATCATCGAAGCGGGCGCCGGCCGGTTCAACCGGGCCGTCCTGGTGAAGGGCCCCGTGGTCGAAGCGGGCCTGGACGAGGTGAAGACCGCGGAGTGGGTGCAGGAGCAGTGGTCCAAGATCACGAGCCTCGAAGGCGCCCAGCCGATGTGGAACCCGCAGACGCCGCTCGCGAAGCACCTCGCGGGGGGATAAGAGCAAAGAGGCGAGAGGCGAGGGGCGAGAGGGTTTCGAGCCTCTCGCCGGCACCCCGCCGGACTCAGCTTACGTAGAAGGGGCGCCAGATGGCGCCCCTTCGTCATGTGTCCTTCCCCGGTTGTTAGCTCGCCCGCTCCTTGTCGCGGTGGGCGCGGTAGGCATCCGCGAAGTCCTCGATCTTGCCATCGGGGTAATAGTCGACGACCAGTTGCTGGCGCAGCGACCGGGCATCCCCGGCGCCCCGTCCGTTGAACCGGTCGCGGATGGGGACGGCTTCTCCGCCGGCCGCACTGAGGAACTCCAGTGGCCCGCGGAATCGCTCGCGATCGAACTGCAGTGCCTTCACCTCGACGTTGATGTAGACGGGCACCTTGAGGCTCTCATCGCGCTTCAGAGGACGGTTGGCGACGGCCAGTGCGACGCGGTCGCCAAACACGGCGGCCTGGTCGACCGAGCACTTCAGGAGGACGACGGCGAAGCGTTCGGCGTCGATGCGGGCAACGAAGTCGGATGTGCGTGTGATGCGCTTGAGCGTGTTGGCGACATGGAGAACGGCCCTGTCGGCGATCGAATGGCCCCAGGTGGCCTGGAGTTCGGGCACCCGGTTCAATTCCACCATGGCGAGCGTGAGGTCGTAGGAGTAACGGCCGGCACGGGCGATCTCGCGGGCGAGCTGGTCGAGGAGGTGCTGGCGGTTCGGCAGATCGGTGAAGCGGTCGATGAAGAAGGATTCGGCCTGTTCGTGGATCGAGGCTTCGATGGCCGCCTGTCGATCGCGCTCGGCGAGGGTATCGGCCCGGCGGATCAGTCCACCGAGAGCGACGGCGCTGAGTGTCAGGCCGGCGCCGACCACGGGGACAAAGGGGATGGTGGCGAGGCTGAGTGCGCCAATCCCGGCAGTGATCCCATAGACACTGCGGCGATTGCGAACGAGCGCCGGGTCCACGACATACGCCGTCGACGTGGGTTGCGGGGTGTGCTTCTGGCCACGCGTTCGCTTCACAGGTCCCGCCGCGAAGTGATGTAACGGCACTGCGTTCGATGGCATTATCGGCCGTGCCGGGCAGTCTGATGGTCGCCAACGGGTGACCAAGAGGTGACGCGGGCAGTCAAGAACGTGGACGCGCTGTGGAAGTCTCCGTACGTTGCGAGAGGCCCGGAGAGGGTGTAGGTTAAGCGGGACAATTTAATAGCTGTTCGGGATCGCTGGGGGTGCCTGCGGGCTGAGATCAAACCCCTTGAACCTGACCACGTTGATGCGTGCGTAGGAAAGCGGTCGGACTACCTGGTAACGCGTCGAGTCCGGCTTCTTCCGGGCTCTTTTTCTTGCCCGGAAAAGCGGAGGAGATGCTCCCGGCTCCCGGGCGGCGGAAAGGCCTGACAGCTGTGTCCGTACGAATTCCAGGGAGGCCCTGCCGGGGAGGCCCGGCACGATCCGCCGACCAGAGGGCAAGGTGGGCGAGATGATCGTCGAAATCGAATGCCTTGCAACCCCGCCGGGGACGGCGGAGAGTCCCTACGCCCACGTGGAGGCGGCCATTGCCGTCATCCAGGACTCGGGGCTCAAGTACGAAGTCTCGGCACTGGGGACGACCCTAGAGGGCGACCCAGACGAGGTGTGGCCAATCGTCCGGCGAGTGCACGAGGCGTGCCTGGCGGCCGGGGCGGTGAGCGTCGTGACCGTGATCAAGGCGTTCCAGTCGACCCGGACGGAGCCACCCACCATGGACAGCCTCACCGGGAAGTTCCGCTAAACCGACATGGCGCGCGTTGCCGAACCCGACCCTGTAGCAGGCGCGAGCCGCCCACGGAGCGTTCGCTTCGCGCGGCGCGTGGGCGCCCTTGCCCTGGAATACCTGCCGGCGGCGCTGCTCCTGGTGGGAGTGGTCGGGGCATGGGAAGCGTGGGTGCGCGTGTTCGATACGCGGCCCTACATCCTCCCGGCGCCGAGCCGCATCTGGTCGGCGTTTCTCGAGGTGCGAGGGCTGCTGCCGGGCCACATCCAGACCACCGTCACCGAAGCGGTCGTAGGGCTGTTCTTCGGGGCAGCCGTCGGCGTGGTGCTGGCGGTGGTCATCGCCAGCATTCCGCTGGTGCGGCGAGTGCTCTACCCGATCCTCGTCGTTTCCCAAACGGTGCCAATGATCGTGCTCGCGCCGCTGCTCGTGGTGTGGTTCGGCTTCGGGATGACTCCGAAGGTCGTCGTGGACGCGCTGATCGGGTTCTTCCCGATCGTCGTGAGCACGGCCGACGGCCTCTCCCGGGCCGACACCGACATGGTGGGGCTCGTGCGGTCGATGGGGGCCAACCGGGCCCAGGTGTTGCGCTACGTGCTGTTCCCTTCGGCACTGCCCGCGTTCTTCGCGGGGCTCAAGATCGCGGCCGCCTATGCAGTCGTGGCGGCCGTCATCGGTGAGTGGGTCGGAGCAAGTTCCGGCCTTGGACTCTTC
>DATBWD010000064.1:0-4064 GCA_036515015.1 Tepidiformaceae bacterium | reverse complement strand
TCGCAGGCGCAGATCCAGTCTCGCCGCTTCACTTCTTCTTCACGCGGCAGGTAGAGCCCTTCCGGCCAGTTCCCGTTCTCGTCCTTCGTCGGGTAGAAGTTGCAGGGGCAAAGCGGCCGCCCGTAGTTGTCGATGTTCGATGCCAGCCCGAGGACCACGCCTTCGGTGATGAACCGTTCAGGGTGAAGGTGCGTCCCCGACTTCTCCGCGTACTTCTCCGCGTACTTCCACATCTTGTCGATCGACTCTCGCCTCGGCTCGTCCATCTGCTTCCCTTCGTTGTCGCGGTCTTCGCTCCAGTATGCCCGAAGTGCCGCTGCCGTTCGCTAGATCGTGAGCCCGCCCAGCCCCTGCACGCCGCGCACGTACTCAATCTCCCCCACGTGCCGGTACCCATGGCTGAGGCACATCCCATAGAGCCCGTTCCAGAGCGACATCTCCCCGAGCGGCCTGATCGTCACCCGGCGCTCTTCGAACTCCGCCGGCGAGAGGCCCCCGAGGTAGGCGTCCGTCGTCTCCCATGTGCGCAACTGGTACTCCAGCCACTTCGAAACGTCGCTCACGCGGACTGCGTTGGCTTCTTCCTCGGTCATCCCCGTCCCCTGGGCGTTCTTCGGCAGCCCGAAGTACTCGTTGTACCCGCCCTCGAGCCAGACTGTCGGCTTGCCCTGCGCAACCCAGTTCACGATGTTGTCCTCGGTCCGCACGTAGTGCCAGAGGCTGAAGAACGCGCTGACGCCGCCCTCCCGGGGCCGGAAATTCAGCTGCTCGGCCGTCATCCCCTTCACTGCGGTATCCAGCATCTCGTGCATGTTCTTCAGCCCGCTCCGAAGAATCTCGTGTGGCGTCATCCGGTTCCCCCCTTGTTGCCTGTCGGGGCATCATGACCGGTCGTCGGCGGCGAGTCCACCGCTGGTCAGGGTACCCGGCCACGACCCCCGTGCGGCACAATGACGCCCACTCACTCTCCCGGATCGACGATATGGCGACTCGCGCAAGATCACGCGACATCACCGTCCTCCCCCTAACAGCGGAGCGCTGGGACGACCTTGTCGAACTCTTCGGGCCGAACGGGGCCGTCGGCGGGTGCTGGTGCATGTGGTTCCGCGAGACCGCTGCCGAGTTCGACCGGCAGCATGGCGAACCGAACCGGGCGCTCATGAAGCAACTGGTGGATTCAGGGACCGTCCCGGGCCTCATCGCCTACATCGACGGCCGGCCCCGCGGATGGTGTTCCGTCGCCCCCCGCAAGGAGTTCGGCCGGATAAACCGTTCCCGAATCCTCGCGCCCGTCGATGACCGGCCCGTGTGGTCAGTCGTCTGCTTCTTCGTCCACCGGACCGCCCGCGGGATCGGCCTCGGCACGGCGCTGCTCGATGCCGCCGTCGCCCACGCCGCCTCCCAGGGCGCGCAGATTGTGGAAGGCTATCCCATCGACACTCGCGACGGCCGCGCCACGTCAGGCGCCATCTACGTCGGCACCGCCGCGATGTTCCACGCCGCCGGATTCGAAGAAGTCGCCCGCAACTCCCCCACCCGCCCCATCATGCGCCGCTACATCCAGTGACCACCGCTCCCGGGGCCGGGCGGAATCGTGAATCGAAAATCGTGAATCGTGAATTGGTCAGGCTGCCTGCTTCGGCCCCTCCAGGGCGTAACCCGACCCCCAGCGGTTCACGATGTACCGCGGGTTGCTCGGGTCGTCCTCCAGTTTCTGCCGGAGGTACCGCACGTAGAGCCGAAGGTAGTGCGTCTCGCTCGAATACTGGTTGCCCCACACCCGCGCGATGAGCGCCTTCGAAGGCACCACTTCGCCCTTGTGCTCCGCGAGGGTCATGAGCAGCCTGAATTCCGTGGGGGAAAGCGCAATCACGCTTCCCCGCTTGCGCACCACCTGCCCTGCCGGGTCGATCTCAATCTCGCCGACCCGGAAGACTTCCGGCGCCGGCCGCCGCCGCTCGGGGCGCTCTTTCTTCGCACGCCGCACGATAGCCCGCAGCCGCAGGTCGATTTCCTCGGTCTGGCAGCCCGGGCGGCAATAGGTGTCGGCCCCTGCTTCGAAGCACCGCACCATCTCCGCGAGACTGCCCGCGCTGCCGACCACGACGATTGGCGAGTCGCAGGCCGACCGCAGCCGCATGCACACGTCGGCCGGAAACGACACCTCGCGCTGCAGGTCCACGACCACCGCATCCGCCTCCATCTCGGCGACGAACGATGTCGCCCGGCTGGGATCCCCGCAGGCGGCTACCCGGTAGCCCATCTCCTCCAGCACCCGACCCCGGTCATAGGCGCGCTCCAGGCCATCGGCAACGATGACCACCCTCAGGCCCACCAGGGGTGGTAGGCCCTCCATCCAGATTTCTTCAGTTTGCTGTGTCAACTCGAAGCCCTCCGCTGGCCCCTGTCGGGACTCCCCGGCAGCCGCCGCGGGATTACGAATCCCGTGACGTGACGGTTGCTGCCGGGTCACACCTCGAACATCGACAGCCGGGCATCCGGAGTTATGGGTATTCAAACGTTGTTCCAACAACTGTCACTCAAACGCCACCCGCGCAGGATGCGAAAATTCCCGCCCAGAGGCCTGCCTCGGGAGTGTAGAATCGCGCGGCACCGAGTTCCCGAGTGCGAAGGAGGAACCCCGTTGAAAGCCGCGATCTTCCATGGTCCCCAACAACCCCTGAGCATCGAAGAGGTCGAAGTCGACAAGCCCCTCGCCCGAGAAGTGCTCGTCCGGACCGTCGCCAGCGGCGTCTGCCACAGCGACCTCCACTTCGTCGATGGCTACTACCCGTTCCCGGCGCCGGCCATCCTCGGCCACGAAGCCGCCGGGGTCGTCGAGGAAGTGGGCGAGGGTGTCACCTACGTCCAGCCCGGCGACCACGTCATCTGCTGCCTCAGCGTCTGGTGCGGCCAGTGCGACTACTGCATGACCGGCAGCCCCTTCCTCTGTTCCAGCCCAGAGGTGCGCCGCGGTCCGAACGACCCGCCCAAGTACACCTGGCAGGGCAAGCCGGTCGCCCAGTTCGCCAACCTTTCGAGCTACGCCGAAAAAATGCTGGTCAACGAACACGCCCTCGTGAAGATCGGCAACGACATGCCTCTCGATCGCGCCGCCCTCATCGGGTGCGGCGTGACCACCGGCGTGGGTGCGGTCCTCAACACTGCCCGCATCGAACCTGGCTCCACCGTCGCAGTCTTCGGGACGGGCGGGGTCGGCCTCTCAGCCATCCAGGGCGCTCGCATCGCCGGCGCCCGCATGATCATCGCCGTCGATGTCGTCGAACATAAGCTCGCGACCGCCCGCGAACTCGGCGCGACGCACATCGTCGACGCGTCGTCGCACGACCCCGTCAAGGCCATCATCGATATGACCGGCGGGGGAGTGGACTACTCATTCGAAGCGATCGGCCTGAAGACCGCGGCCGAGCAGTGCTTCGATTGCATCCGCCCCGGCGGCACGGCGACCATCATCGGCATGATCCCGGTCGGCCAAAAAGTCGAACTCGACGGCCGCATGTTCCTGCGCGAGAAGAAGATCCAGGGCAGTTCCATGGGCTCGAACCGCTTCCGGGTCGACATGCCTCGCTACGTCGACTTCTACAAGCAGGGCCGCCTCAAGCTCGACGAGATGATCACGCGCCGGGGCCGCCTCGAGGACGTGAACGAGGCGTTCCGGGCGATGAAGGCCGGCGAAGTGGCCCGCAGCGTCCTCATGTTCGACTGAGCGATCTCACTGCGTCCGAGTGGGCGGACTCGGGCGCCCGAGCGCTCCCTTGCCCGCGAGGCGGGGCCCGGGGGCAATCGCCAATCGCCAATCGAAAATCGTCAATTGAGCGTGGTGGGCGATGAGGGATTCGAACCCCCGACTCCCTCGGTGTAAACGAGGTGCTCTAGCCACTGAGCTAATCGCCCATGCCCTGCCAGTCTACATCTCCAGCCGTTCCTGCACCGGCTGCGGTCTCGGCTCCTCCCCGGCCAGCACGCGCAGCGCCGCCACCCCAGCCTCGACATCCATCGCCGCGATGCGCTGGTCCGTCACCCACTCCCGGAACACCGCCTCG
>DATBWD010000063.1:0-4781 GCA_036515015.1 Tepidiformaceae bacterium | reverse complement strand
AAAGACTGCCTGATACACTTGAAGTTCGCGGCCACAGGCCGCGTCCCCATACTCCAGCAATGACCCGAGGAATGAGATGACGACGCTACCGGCTCGCAAGGAACTACCCCCTGCGTACGAGCCGGCGACGGTCGAGAGCCGTATCTACCGGATGTGGGAGGAGCGAGGGTACTTCCAGCCACGTATCGACCTGGAGCGGGAGCCGTACTGCATCATCATGCCGCCCCCGAACGTGACGGGTGAACTGCACCTCGGGCACGGGCTGGAGGATGCGATCACCGACACGCTGGTTCGCTGGCACCGGATGCAGGGCGACCCGACGCTCTGGCTGCCGGGCGAAGACCACGCGGGCATCGCGACGCAGAACGTGATCGAACGAGAACTGGCGAAGGAGGGCATCGACCGGCACGACCTGGGCCGGGAGGCGTTCGTGGAGCGCGTCTGGATGTGGGTGCGAAAGTACCGCAGCCGGATCGCCGACCAGCACCGGCAACTGGGAGCGAGCGCCGACTGGACACGGAACGTGTTCACGCTCGACCCGCAGATCGTGAAGGCGGTACGGACGACGTTCGTCAACCTGCACCGGGACGGGCTGATCTACCGCGGGCTGCGGATGATCAACTGGTGCCCGCGCTGTGAGACGGCCCTGAGCGACCTCGAGGTCGACTACGTCGAAGAGGCGGCGAAGCTTTACTACATCCGTTATCCCATGATGGGCGAGGGCGGGATGCCGCTGCCCGATTACGTGATGGTGGCGACGACCCGGCCGGAGACGATGGTGGCCGACACCGGGGTGGCAGTGAATCCCGCGGACGAGCGCTATGAGGAAAAGATCGGGCGGATGCTGAGCCTGCCGATCATCGGGCGGGAGATCCCGGTGGTGGCCGACGATGCGGTGAAGCCGGAGTTCGGGACGGGCGCCGTGAAGGTGACCCCCGGGCATGACCCGAACGACTGGGAGATAGGCCAGCGGCACAACCTCGAAGTGATTGTGGCGATCGACAAGCAGGCGGTGATGAACGAGGAGGCCGGGCCGTACGAGGGCATGCCGGCCGAGGAGGCGCGCGAGGCGATCCTGCGCGACCTCGAAGACGAGGGATACCTCGACCACGTGGAGGACTACACGCACAGCGTGGGCCATTGCAGCCGGTGCGGGACGACGGTCCAGCCGATCCCGAGCGAGCAGTGGTGGGTCGATGTCCACAAGGAATACGAGCCGGGGCGATCGCTGGCGGGTGAGGCCGCGAAAGTGGTGCGCGAGGGCCGGATCACGATCGTGCCGCAGCGGTTCGAGAAGGTGTACCTGAACTGGATGGACAACATCCGCGACTGGTGCATCAGCCGGCAGTTGTGGTGGGGCCACCAGATCCCGGTGTGGTATTGCGAGTGCGGCGAGCTGACGGTCGCCACCGAGGACCCCGAGAGTTGCCCGAAGTGCGGCGGCAGTTCGCTGCGGCAGGACGAGGACGTGCTCGATACGTGGTTCTCTTCGGGGCTAGCGCCGCACGCGGACCTTGGCTGGCCGGACGAGACGGAAGACCTTCGCTACTTTTACCCGACGTCGGACATGCAGATGGGCTACGACATCATGTTCTTCTGGTGCGCCCGGATGATCATGTTCGCGCTCTACAACATGCGGGAGCGGGGGCCGGAGGGCGAGGTGCCGTTCCTGACGGTGCTGTTCCACGGGCTCATCCGTGACGCGAACAACGACAAGATGACGAAGTCGCGCGGGAACGTCGTGGACCCGCTGGTTTCGGCGGCGCAGTACGGGGCGGATGCGTTCCGGTTCGCGGTCCTGACGGGCGCTGCGATGGGGGCGGACCAGCGATATAGCGACGAGCGGCTGACATCGGCGCGGAACTTCGCGGACAAACTGTGGAACAGCGCCCGATATGTGTTGCTCAAGCTGTCGGTGAGGACCGTGCAGCGGCCGCACCCGCTCGACCGGGAGAGTTACGCACTCGAGGACCGGTGGATCCTGTCGCGGCTGGAACAGTTGCAGGTCGACGTCGACGCGCTGTTGCGTGGCTACCAGTTGAACGAGGCCGGGCGGCAGATCGAGGAGTTCCTCTGGAACGACTTCTGCGACTGGTACATCGAGATGAGCAAGGTGCGGCTGCAGGCAGGGGACGAACGGCCGCTGGCCATCCTCGCGCACGTGCTGGACCAGGGGTTGCGGATGCTGCACCCGATTATGCCGTTCGTGACGGAGGAGTTGTGGCAGTCGCTGCGCGAGCACATCGAGGGCGAGACGGCCCCGGCGCTGATTGTGGCGTGGTACCCGAAGAGCGGAGCGAACTGGAAGGACGTGGCCGCTGAAGAAGCGATGAGCCACGTCATCGAGGTGAACCGGGCGATCAGGAACCTGCGGGCGGAGAAGAAGGTGGAGGCGGGGACACGGCTGCAGGTGTACCTGCGGGCGGGGTCGCAGGCCGAGGCGCTGCGGACAACGTCGGGGGCGACCGCGTTCACGTCGCGAGTGGAGCCTCAGGTCGTCTCGGCCGACGCCCAGTTGCCGGCGGGCGAGTTCGCATTCGCGCGAGTGGGGGACACGGAGATCGCGCTGCTGCTGCCGCAAGTCGATGTGGCGGCCGAGCGTGCCCGGCTCGAAAAGGAACTGGCGGAGGCCTCGGCGCACATGGAGCGCCTCGAGAAGCAACTGGCGAACGAGCAGTTCCGGTCGAAGGCGCCGGCGCAGGTGGTCGAGGGGATGGAGTCGACGCTGGCGGAGACGCGGACAAAGGTCGAGGGACTGCGCGAGCGGCTGGGGACGCTCGCGTAGCGATCCGACCGGGAGAATCGCCTGCGTGGGAATCGAACTTGTTGCCGGCGGAGCGCGAGTGGTTGTCCTGCCGGAGTACGGCGGGCGACTGCACCAGGTGTTTGTGCCGGTGGATGGCGTTCCCGAGCCACTGCTGGTGGCGCCTGAGGATGTGGAGCAGTACCGGCTGAGGCCGACGCGGGGCGGGTCGTTCCCGATGGCGCCGTGGCCGAATCGGGTGGCACGGGGCCTGTTCGAGTGGCAGGGACGGCAGTTCCAGTTGCCCCGGGAGGGCAAACCGCATGCCAACCACGGGCGAGCCTTGCACGCGGCGTGGCGGGTAGAGAGAACTACGACCGACGACTGCGAGCTTGCGGTCGAGTTCGATGACGGGTGGCCCTGGCGCGGAAGTGTGTGGCAACGCTTCGAACTGGAGCCCGGACGTCTGCGGATGGCGATGGAGGTGCGGGCGACGGGCGAGGCGTTTCCTGCGGGTTGCGGCTGGCACCCGTGGTTCAGACGAGATGTTGGTGGCGCGAAAGACCTGCGGTTAGAGGCGCCGGCATCCGGAGTGCTCGTGGCGAAGGACCAGTTGCCGACGGGCGAGATAGCCCCGGCCGAAGGCGAACTCGACTTGGCGGCTGGACCGTGGCTCGGGGAGCGGCGCATCGATCACTGCTACACGGGGCTTTCGGGGCCGATCACGCTGGATTGGGGTTCGCTGCGGCTCTCGCTGACGGTGGAGTGCGAGGAGTCGCACGTGATGGTGTACACGCCCGAGGAGGCGGTGTGCATCGAGCCGCAGACCTGCGCACCGGACGCGTTCAACCTCCACGAGCGAGGGGTCGAGCGGACTGGCTTTGCGGTCGCGGAGCCGGGGCGGCGGGTTCGTATCGAGAGCACGTGGAGGTGGGATAGATGATGCGGCGTACGTCCAACGGGAGCCCTGTGATAGTCTTCACATGAGCGTCCACCGAGCCCCGGCAGGACGCTTCGAATCTTCCCCAACGGACTGCGCGATGACCAAAGTCGGCATCATGGAAACGGCTATCCGCGATGGCCACCAATCGCTGTTAGCAACCCGGATGCGCACCGAAGACATGATCCCGGTGCTGGAACAGATGGACGAGATTGGCTACCACAGCATCGAGTGCTGGGGCGGCGCGACCTTCGACACATCCATGCGGTTCCTGAAGGAAGATCCCTGGGAGCGGCTGCGGGAGATCAAGAAGCGGCTGAAGAAGACGCCGACGCAAATGCTGCTCCGCGGCCAGAACGCGGTCGGCTACCGGCACTACGCGGACGACGTGGTTCGGGAGTTCTGCGACCGTTCGGTGGCGAACGGGATGGACATCTTCCGCATCTTCGACGCGCTGAACGACACCCGGAACCTGGAGACGGCGTTCGACGCGGTGAAGCGCGCCGGCGGGCACGTGCAGGGGACGATCTGCTACACGATCAGCCCGGTCCATACGGTCGACAAGTTCGCAAAGATGGCGGACACGATGGTCGAGATGGGGGCGGATTCGCTCTGCATCAAGGACATGGCGGGGCTGCTCAGCCCGATGATGGCGAAGGCGCTGGTGACGCGGCTGAAGGCCGACCACCCGGAGATGCTGCTGCAGATGCACTGCCACGACACCTCCGGGTATTCGGAGATGGCGTACCTGATGGGCGTGCAGGCGGGAGCAGACGTCATCGACTGTGCGATCAGCAGCATGGCGGGGGGCACATCGCAGCCGGCGACGGAGACGCTCGTCGCGGCGCTGGCCGAGGATCCCGAGCATGCGACGGGGCTCGACCTCCCGAGACTTGGCGAAATCGCTGCCTACTTCCGCGAGGTGCGCAAGCGTTACTGGAAGTTCGAAAGCAACCTGCTGGGAATCGACGCGGGGGTGCTCGCCCACCAGGTGCCCGGCGGGATGATCTCGAACCTCGTCGGCCAACTCCGGGAGCAGGGGGCGGAGTCCAAACTCGCGGTCGTGCTCGAAGAAAACGCGCGGGTGCGGGCGGACCT
>DATBWD010000062.1:0-4786 GCA_036515015.1 Tepidiformaceae bacterium | reverse complement strand
GCTTCACCGAGGAGCCCTCGAACTCCAAGGGCTCGCTCGGCCAGGTCTGCGAACTCGATGCCATGCTCGAGGAGTACTACCGCGTCCGCGGCTGGGAAAAGGGCGTAGTCCCCGAATCCAAGCTGAAGGAACTCGAAGTCGTCTGATCCGTGTCAATCCGGCAATCACCCAAAGGGGGCCATATTGGCCCCCTTCGTTCATTCCCTTCGCCCGCCGCCCCCCCAATTCCGTCTGAGGATTCAGCCGCCCTTGTGGCCTCCTCCCGGCAACCCTCGCATCCTCACCGTGCTCCTCCCATGCAAAACCTTGAGACGCCCGCTCGGTGGTGGCGTTCGATGCGCGACGGGGCGTACTATGCCGTGACGGCTACGCCGGCCGTCAGTTATGCGAGCAGGCATCCGCGGAGAAACACTGATGCCCTCCCTACTCAGAGACGGCACCACCATCGCCTATGAGGTCAGCGGAAGAGGCGACCCCATCATCCTTGGCAGCAGCTTCCTCATGAACCGGGAGATGTGGCGGCCGCAGATCGACCGGCTCGCCCGTCGTTATCACGTGATCGCCGTCGATTGGCGGGGACATGGCCGCTCCGGGCCAGTTCGTAAGGGCGTCACATTGGATGACCTGGCCGACGACCTGCGCGCCGTCCTGGATGCCGAGGACATCGATAACGCCATCTGGTGCGGCCTGTCGCTCGGCGGCATGGTGGCGATGCGGGAGGCCATCCGCAACCCTGCGCGAGTGACCGCCCTCATCCTGCTGGACACCGACGCCGGGCAATGGAATCGCGGCGAGCGGCTCAAGTTCGGCTTGCTCGGTGTCGTCGCTCGACTCGCGGGCATGAGAGCTGTCACACCCAGTGTCCAACGCACCTTCTTCTCACGGTACACGCGCCAGGGGCGTCCGGACCTCATCGCGTACTGGCGCCGCAGCATGCGCGACCTCTCGGTCCCTTCCGTCTACCGCATGCTCCAGGCACTCGCGCGCCGCCCCTCCATGGCGGGACAGGTGACGGCAATCAGCGTGCCCACGCTCATCATTCACGGGGCCGACGACGCGGCCATCCCATGTTCGAGAGCACAGGAACTCCATCGCAGCATCTCTGGCTCCAGGCTGCGCATCATTCCTGACTGTGGACATATCGCCACGCTCGACCAGCCGGATATCGTCAGCGACGAAATCGAGCAGTTCTTGCAGTCCTTGCCTCCGCCCGTCTCCCATCCACGGTCGGAGCGGGAAGTTGGGGCCCTCTCGGACGACCACCACGACGAGGTCTGAAGATGTACAAGCGAGCCTTCGCTGCCTTCTACGACCGCTACGAGCAACGCGAGCATGTCGCCACAGCACCGGTTCGCCGCAAGCTTCTCGCGGGATTAGAGGGTGAGGTTCTGGAGCTTGGAGCGGGCACAGGGGCCAACTTCGCTTACTATCCACCGTCCGCGCGGGTGACTGCCACCGACTATAGTGGCCACATGCTCAGGCGGGCCGAGGGGGTGTCCCGCAAGAGCCCGGCCCAGATCGCCCTTCAGGAAGCCGATGCCATGCACCTGCCGTTCGCCGATGCGTCCTTCGACGTCGTCGTCGCGGTCTTCGTCTTCTGCTCGCTCGCACGCCCCAGACGGGGCCTTGCGGAGGCCTTCCGCGTGCTGAAGTCCGGCGGCGAGCTACGCCTGTTCGAGCACGTCCGCTCGAAGCGCCAGTCGGTCGCTCGGCTTCAATGGGTGTTGAGCCCCGCCTGGAGCGCCGCTTCGGATGGCTGCCGGCTCGACCGCGACATACCGCCGCTTGTCAGTGCTGTGGGCTTCGCCGTCGAAAGCGTCGAATCCATCGACTTGGACATAACGCCTCGCCTTCGACGGGAGATCATCCTGGCCCGGAAGCCACGCGAGCTTGGCTCGAACGAACCGGATTAGCCCTGTCGGCGGGGCTGGACTTGGTTGGCCGGTTAGGGGCGGCCCGTCCATTTCCAGGTTAGTGGAACCTACCCCCCGCCTCGCATCGTCTTCAGCCGCAGGAAGCGCGCGACTTCCTCCTCGCGCTCCCCCTCCACTTCGATGAAAAGAACCGGCACCCGTATCTGCCCGATCTTCACCGGTTCCCCCGTTACGAACCTGACCAGCCAGCCCTCGCCCGCCACACTCTCCGCCTCACCCTCGCCCCGCTTCTCTTCCCGCAGGTACCGCCGGATGAGTTCCCGGTCGATGTTCCGCACTTCCAGCCGCGTCACGCTAGCCGCCCGCTGCCGGTGGGAAGATGTCCACGTCGGCGCTCCTGGGGATGGGCGTCTCCAACATCTGCAGATAGCGGATGTCCCGGCCGTCAACGAAGACCTTGATGTACTCTCCGAGTTCGCCACCGTCAGTCCAGATCAGCGGCCCCAGCGCCGGGAACCGCTCACACGCGGCTTTGAGCAGGTCCTTGGCGGTTGCCCCTTCCGGCAGGTCGAAGGAGACCTGCCTGCCCCCAACAATCGGCCGCAGCGTCGCGTAAAACCGGACATCCACGAATGCGTTCCCCCGTCCCCGGATCGTAGCATGCCTGCCTCTCGCCCCGCCCATCGCTCGCCGCATTGACTCTTGCGCTTCCCTGCGCATGATTTCCACCTACGAACGTAGTTCGGTTCCGGGACCCCGCCGGGCACTGCCGCCTCCCCGGTTACCGCTGCGCATGCCCGCGAGAGGAACAGCCGATGGCCTACAACAAACCGATTCCCGATCCCGACCCTACCTCCCAGCCCTTCTGGGACGGGGCGAAAGAGGGAAAGCTCATGCTCCCGCGCTGCACCAACTGCAACCGCGTCCACTGGTACCCGCGCATCATTTGTCCCCACTGCCACTCCATGGAGATCGAGTGGATCGAAGCGAGCGGCACCGGGCGCATCCACACCTTCGCCGTCCAGCACCGCGCCTTCGGGGGCTGGGCCGAAGAAGTCCCCTTCGTCACCGCCTACATCGACCTCACCGAGGGCGACCGGATGTTCACCGTCCTCCGCGGCGTCGATCCCAACCGCCCCGAGGACATCAAGATCGGCGCCCCCGTCCGCGTCGAATTCGAACCCGCCAGTGAGGATGTCCACATCCCCTTCTGGCGCGCGGTTTAAGGAGGACGTCAATGCCCGGACAACTCTCGAAGGCCGCCGCTATCGTCGGAGCCGCTGAAGCAAACGAGATCGGTTACCCCGAAACCCCGAGAACCTCCATCCGCCTTCACATCGAGGCCATCAAGAACGTCAGCGACCAGACCGGCATCCCCATCTCTCGCATCGACGGTGTCTTCGGCGCCGGTGTCTCGTCCCAGATCGCCGAATACCTCGGACTACACCCGAAGTACATCGATACAACGGCGGTCGGTGGCTGCTCCTTCGAAATGCACGTCCACCACGCCCTCGCCGCCATCTACGCCGGCATCATCGATGTCGCCCTCGTCACCCACGGCCAGAACGGCTGGTCCGCCCGCGCCACGAGAGGTCGTGGCACCGGCGGCGGCCGGGGTCCAGCCGACCCCTGGTCGCCCGAGGCACAGTTCGCCACCCCCTACGGCATCTCCGGGGCCCCCTCGAACTACTCCCACGCAATGACCCGCCACAACCACCGCTACGGCTCGACACCCGAGGATTTCGCTCACATCGCCGTCGTCACGCGCCAGTGGGCCACCCTCAATCCCCGCGCCATCATGCATTCGAAGGAAACCCACCCCGAGGGCGGCCCGATCACCGTCCAGGACGTCCAGGACTCGCGCCTCGTCTCCTGGCCGCTGACGCTCCTTCACTGCTGCCTCGTGACCGACTACGGTGGCGCCATTCTCATCACGAACCCCGAGATCGCCCGGAGCCTCCGCACGAAGCCCGTCTGGATAGCCGGCGCGGGCGAAAGCATGAGCCACTCCAACATGCTCGAAATGGAAGACTTCACCGCCACCTCAGCCGCCGCATCGGCGGCCGCTGCCTACAAAATGGCCGGTATGGGTCCCGATGACATGGAGATGGCCATGGTCTACGACTCCTTCACCGTAACCGCCGGCATCACGATCGAAATGCTCGGCCTCGCCCCCCGCGGAGAAGGTTTCACGCTCTGGAAGGACGGTCATGCCGCCCCCGGCGGGAGGCTGCCCATCAATACCAACGGCGGCGGTCTCTCGTTCAACCACTCCGGCATGTACGGCATGCAACTCCTCGTCGAAGCCTACCGGCAGCTTTCGGGCACCGCCGAAGACGGCGTCCACGGCATCGCCGGAAAGCAAACCAGCGCTCGCTCCTGTGTCGTCAACGGCACCGGCGGGAGCCTCTCCACTACCGGTACCCTCGTCCTGACCGCCGACTGAAACTCGCTGGCCCCGGTGGGGCCACCCTTTCTGCGACCTTCGTACGCGGCAGCGCACCCCCGCCGGGCGTAGCCTGTATGTGTGGACACCGGATTCTCGGCAGTCCTCGAAGCCGTCCGCGCCCGCGAAGCGGCAGCCGGCCGCGCGGGCGACATCGAAGTGCGCCAGACCCACGCGTCGGTCGTTTTCCTCACACGATCCGAAGTCTTCAAGCTCAAGAAGCCGGTCGATTTCGGCTTCCTCGACTACAGCACGCCCCGGCGCCGCGCCCTCATGTGCCGCCGCGAAGTTGCCGTCAATCGCAGGCTGGCGCCGGATGTCTATCTCGGAGTCCTCAGGCTGACGGACGCCGGCGGCGGCAAGCTGGAGATAGACGGCCGCGGCCCCATCGTCGACCACCTCGTCCACATGCGCCGCCTCCCCGATGAGATGACGCTGCGCAGCCTGGTCGAGCGCGGCTCCATCG
>DATBWD010000061.1:0-4694 GCA_036515015.1 Tepidiformaceae bacterium | reverse complement strand
CTTTACCAGCCCGTGACTACCGGTGACGTGCAGCCGCCCGCCATCGGGTTCCACCGAGCCTTCCGTTTGCCAGTTGTCCGTCCCGTCGTCAAATCCCGGGTTCATTAGCAGTTCTTCCGACCCCACCACCCGCCCCGGTAGCAGCGCCACCGCGGCCACGGCTACGCCAAGGGCAAAAAGAACACCGGGCACAAGACCGCGGCCCATCGCGCTGCATCCTACGGGCAGGCGGAATATCAGGCTATAAGAAGGTCGTTAGTCGTTATCGCGCGATCAGCGGCGCCGCCCCCAGGTGCGACCCCGCGTCCACGATCAGGATCTCCCCCGTCACCAGGTCCGCCCCCTCGATGAACCACACCGCCGCCTGCGCCATGTCCTCCGGCGTCCCAGCCTTCCGCAAAGGCGTCGTCCGCTCCTGGTGCAGCTTTGCCGCCTCATAATTCTCGTCGCCCATGCCCCCGCGCAACCACCGCCCCTGGATGAACCCCGGGCAGATCGTGTTCACCCGGATCTCCGGCCCCAGCGCCCTCGCCAGCGACAGCGTCATCGTGTTCAAGGCGCCCTTGGAAGCCGTGTACGCGATCGAACTCCCAACCCCCATCACCCCCGCAATCGACGACACATTGACGATCGCCCCTCTCCCCGCCGCCTTCATGTGCGGCGCCACGGCGCGTGTCATCTGGAACGGCCCCACCACGTTCACCGCGTAAATGCGCTGGAAGTCGTCCGCGCTCAGCCCTTCCAGGTCGGCATGGTTCACGAACTGCGTCGTCCCCGCGTTATTGATCAGCCCGTCGATCCGTCCCCACTTCTCCATCGTCGCCGCTGCCATCCGCCGGCAGTCCGCGTCCTTCGAGACATCTGCCTGGCACAACAGCGCCTCCACCCCGAGTGCCTCGCAGGCTGCCTGCGTCTCCTTCGCCTCCGCTTCGCTCTTCGTGTAGTTGATGACGACGTTGCAGCCCTTGCCTGCCAGCATCTTTGCGGCCGCCGCGCCGACCCCCGTCGCCGATCCCGTCACGATGACGGCTCCCCCCTTGATGTCCATCGCATGCCTCCTCGAAACGTATCCGCGAAGTCTACCGGCTATCTCACGCCGGCTCGACTGGCATTTCGAGGCGCTCGTCTGCCGTGCTAGACTTCGCGCCCCATGAACACTCACCACATCCCCTCCTGGGAAACCGAACTCAAAGAACTGGCCGATGGAGTGTTTGCCTACACCCAGGCCACGGGTGCGTTCTGCATCGCCAACGCCGGCTACGTCGTCGCGGATGGCGGCGGCATCGCCGTCGATGCTCTCTTCTCCCCTCCCATGACCCGCCAGTTCCAGGCGTGCCTCGATAACGCCGGGGCAGGCCCCGTCACGAAGCTCATCAACACCCACCACCACGTCGACCACACCCTCGGAAACTTCATGTTCGAAGGGGCCACCATCATCGCCCAGGCCCGCGCCCGTGAAATGATCGTTGCCAACGGCTTCCCGCGGGAACGCCTCGTCGGCATGGCGCCCTGGTTCGATAAAGATTTGCCGGGCGACATCCGCGTCTGCCCGCCCGATGTCACCTTCGAACGCACCCTCACCCTCTTCGCCGGCAACCGCAAGATCGAACTGACCCACGTCGGCACCGCCCACACCGTCGGCGACATCCTCGTCCACCTCCCCGAGCAGAAGATTCTCTTCGCTGGCGACGTCTGCTTCTTCTACGTCACGCCCCTCGCATTCGAAGGGAACATCGCCGGCTGGATTCGCGCCCTCTCCGCCATGGAGGAAATGGACGACGTCGACATCATCGTGCCCGGCCACGGCCCGGTCGGGACAAAGGAGCAGGCTCGCGAAGTTCGCTCCTACTTCGAAGTCATCACCCGCGAAGCCCAGCGCCGCTTCGAAGCCGGCATGGACGAAGACGAAGCCGCTCGCGACATCGCCATCGGCCCCTACGCCGCGTGGGGCGAGGCGGAGCGACTCCTGCCCAACGTCCATCGCCTCTATGCGCAGTTCCGCGGCGACCCCGAAGGCCCGATCGACGTCGCCCGTGCCTTCGCCGGTATGGCCGAACTGAGCGTGCGCCAGTAGAGAACTTCGTAAGTTCATTTAACATTCGCAGCATTTTTCTCAGGGGGACTGCCGCACTAGCATGGGGTAATGGCCCTCGGAAACCTGCCTGCCCCATGGTCCCACGGTCGCGCGAAGCTGGCTGTTCGCCTCACTTTCGCCTTTGCCGCCGAGATGCTCGTCTTCCTGGCGTTCTTCGCCCTCTACTTCTTCGTCCGGGGCCTCCCCGTCGACGACGTCGCCACCTCCACCCACAACGCACTCGATATCGTGCGCCTCGAACGCTTCCTCGGGATCTATTCCGAAGCGGCCTGGCAGGACGCCGCCCTGGGACACCCGGCGCTCGTCGACCTCGCCAACTTCACCTACCGCTTCCTCCACCTTCCCCTGATCGGGATTATTGGCTTCGCCTTCTTCTGCTCCGACCGCCGAAAGTTCCGCGTCCTCCGCAACACCATCCTCATCTCGGGCTTCCTGGCCGCGCTGATTTACTACTACTACCCGGTCACCCCACCCCGGCTGCTCGCTGAACAGGGCGTGAACCTCGGCTTCATCGACACCCTCGAAGGAGCGCGCCAGGTAAAACCCGGCCCGTTCACCAATCACTACGCAGCCATGCCCTCCTACCACTTCGGCTGGATCCTGTTGGTGACCATCGGCATGTGGTGGGTCTGGCGCGCTCCCATCCTCCGGGCGGCCGGCGTTGCCCTCGCCGTGCTGATGTGGTGGGCGATCGTCGTCACCGGTAACCACTTCTTCCTCGACATGGTCGCTGGCGCCGTCATGGTCCTTATCGCCCTGTTCCTCTCCCTGCGCTGGGAGCGATACGCCCGGAGCACTCGTACCATCAGGCGCCGCTTCCCGGTTGTCCTCGACCACCGCCTCCCTTTCTAGCACCGCTCTGTCCCTCACATTCCCCCTCGCGGGCACATGCGAATTGACATCGCCTTACCGGGCGGAAAAGAATCGCCTGCCCCACTTCGAAGGAGGAACCCATTGTGAAAGCGGCAGTCATGTACGGGGTCGGACAACCCCTCGTTATCGAAGACGTCGAAGTCGATGAGCCCCGCGCTGGCGAAGTCCTCGTAAAGACCAGCGCCAGCGGCGTCTGTCACTCCGACCTCCACTTCATGGAAGGCTCGTACCCGACCGCGGTCCCCATCGTCCTCGGCCACGAATCCGCCGGCGTCGTCGAAAAGGTCGGCGAGGGCGTCCGCAACGTGAAGCCCGGCGACCGGGTCGTCATCGCCTTCGTCACTTCCTGTGGCTACTGCGATAACTGCGTCCAGGGCAAGCCCTACATCTGCAACAACACGGCCGCCCTCGGCCGCGCCGACCGCCTCAAGCTGAACGGCAACGCCATACCGCAGTTCGCCAATATGTCCGCTTTCGCCGAATACCAGCTCGTCAGTGCCAACGCCTGTGTCCCCGTGCCCGACGGTGTGCCACTGGAAGTCGCCGCGCTTGTCGGCTGCAGCGTCATGACGGGCGTCGGCGCCGTCGCGAACACGGCAAAGGTCCCCGTCGGCTCCACGGTCGCCGTCATCGGCGCGGGTGGAGTGGGCCTCAACGTCATCCAGGGCGCGGCCCTCGCCGGCGCCTCCAAAATCATCGCCATCGACCTGCTCGAAAATAAGCTCGCCGCCGCGAAGGAATTCGGCGCCACCGATGTCATCGATGCCTCCAGCACCGATGCAGTCTCCCAGGTCATGCAGATGACCGGCGGCGGCGTCGACTACGCTTTCGAAGCAATTGGCCTCGCCAAGACCGCCGAGCAATGCTTCGGCATGATCAAGCGCGGAGGCCGCGCAGTCGTCGTCGGCATGATCCCGGTCACCCAGACCGTCAACGTGCCCGGCGTCGGATTCCTCATGGAAAAGGGCATCATCGGCAGCTTCTACGGCTCAACCCGCCAGACCCACGACATGCCGTGGCTCATGGAGCTCTATCGCCAGAAGCGGCTCAAGATCGACGAACTCATCTCCCGCCGCTACGACCTCGGCCAGATCAACGAGGCCTACACCGCCCTCAAGAACGGCGAGGTCAACCGCAGCGTCATCGTCTTCAAGTAACGCCCGCGGTCTTCGCCAGTGAAGGGCCCCTCGCCCGAGGGGCCTTCGCTCTACTCCGGCCCTCGCCAGCCCATCAGGCCCCGGCAGAATCGAATCTCGCCAAGGTGCAGCCACGAGTGCCCGAGGCATCCCTCCACGAGCAGTTGGGCCGTCGTCCACTCCGAGCCCTCCCAGGCGACGCCTTCGAGGTCGTCCTCGTCGAGGCTGCCCAGGGTCGTGCCGGTCCGCTCCCACACCTGCTCGGCATACTCCATGAACGCCTTCATGTCGTATCGAAGGCTGCCGGCCCGGTCGATGTGCATTCCCGTGCCCTGCTCGTGTTCCGGGAGGCCAAGCCGCCCCGCGAACCCGCCCTCCACCCACACTTGCTCGCGCCCGCCGGCGTGGCTGATAACGACGTCCTCATCCCTGACCATGTGCCAGAAGAGGAAGCCGATTGTGTTCACGCCGGGCCCCGCCCGCCATTCCAGGCTCGCCGGGTCCACTCCGGCCATCTCCTCCCGCACCACTTCGTGCAGGTCGTCGAACGCGCCCCTCAGGAGTGGGATGGCTCGCATGTTCCGCAGTAT
>DATBWD010000060.1:0-6464 GCA_036515015.1 Tepidiformaceae bacterium | reverse complement strand
CCCGTCAACTGAAACTCGCCGGCATCGATACCGCGTTCGGCGTGGTCGCCGGGCCAATGATCCAGGTGATGGCGGGTATGCAGGAAGAAGGCATCCGTGTCATTAACTGCCGCCACGAAGAGTCGGCCTGCTTCATGGCCTCAGCCTGGGGTTACATGACGAAGAAGCCGGGGGTGGTCGTCGCCGGCTCCGGTCCCGGAATGATCAACACCGTCACCGGCCTTCATGTGGCGACCGAAAGCGCGATGCCGCTCGTGGTCCTTGGCGGTTCCGCGGATGCCCGCAGTCGTGGGCTCGGCGGCTTCCAGGAGGCCGATCAGGTCGCCTTCGCCCGCCCGGGAAGCAAGTGGGCGGTGCAGGTCCCGAGCATCGAGCGCATCCCGGAACTCGTGCACCTGGCGCTGGGGAAGGCAATCGCCGGTCGGCCCGGAGGCGTCTATCTCGACTTCCCAGGGAACATCATCGCCGGCAAGGTCGCCACCGACCGCCCTCGATTCCGGCAACAGCAACCGCAGGTTTCCTCACCGCACCCGGAACCTTCGAGCATCGAGGCAATCGCCGACATGCTGGCCTCGGCGGAGCGCCCGCTGGTCCTCGTGGGCAAGGGCGCGGCATGGGCCGATGCAGGCCCAGCGCTCGAACGGCTGGTGGGCCTTGGCTTCCCGTTCGTCGCTTCACCGATGGGGCGCGGCGCGATCAGCGACGACAACCAGATGGGCATGAACGCCGCCAGGTCCTCGGCCCTCTCGGGTGCCGATGCCGTCCTCATGGTGGGCGGGCGGTTCAACTGGATCTTCCAGTTCGGGCGGCCGCCACGGTTCGCCGACGGCGTGCGCATCGCCCAGGTCGACATCGTCCCCGAGGAGATGTACAGCAGCGCCAACGTTGAAATCGGGCTCGTGGCCGACGCCCGGGTCGCGGTGAAGGCGCTCGCGGATGCCCTGCAGGGGAAGGAATTGCGCGTCCGGGCGAGCGGGTGGGTGGAGCGCCTTCGCGAGGACGCCCAGAAGAACGAGGCAACCATCAGCGAACCGATGGAGTCGGACGAGCAGCCTATCAACCACTATCGCCTCGTGCGCGAGGTCCGCGATGCTCTCCCCAGGGATTCGGTCGTCACGGTGGACGCGGAACTGACGATGGGTGTCGCGCGAGCAGTCCTCAACACGTATGGCGGCCGGCGCATCCTCAATTCGGGAACAACCGGCTGCATGGGGACCGGGCTGCCGTATGCGATCGGTGCGAAGCTCGCGAACCCGCACGAAAAGGTCGTCGCTCTGCTGGGCGATTACGCCTTCGGGGCCGCAGCGATGGAGGTCGAGACCGCGGCCCGAGTTGGTGCGAACGTTGTCATCGTTGTCTCGAACAACGCGGGGATTGCCGGGCATTCAATCCAGGACGGCATGTTCCCTGCCGACTCGCCACCGATCGCCGCACTGCTGCCCGCACGTTATGAAAAGATGGTTGAGATGGTGGGCGGGATGGCCCGGCGGGTCGAGGACCCCGCTGACATCGCCCCGGCACTCCAAGAGGCCCTTGCCGCCGACCGGCTTGCGCTGATCAATGTCATGACCGACCCGAAGGGCGGGCGGCGCGGCTCCATGTACCTGGGCTAGAGGCGGTTGGTATCAGGCGAGGACGAGGGCGTCCTGTGCCGCCCCGCGCAGCGAGAACGGCCCGGCGTGGTCGATCCTCACCTCGACGAGTGACCCAACACGGGCAGGCTGGTCGAGGTGGACCAGCTTGCCGGTCCGGGTGCGCCCAAACGGCTGTTCGCCCCGGACGCCCTCGATGAGGATCTCCTGCGTGGTGCCGAGGTAGGCGTCGTTGATCTCCTGCGAGATTCGCGCCTCGATAGCCTCGACCCTGTGCAGCCGCTCGGCCTTCACTTCGGCCGGCACGTCATCTTCCATCTTCCGGAAGGCGATTGTGCCGGGCCGCGGCGAATAGGCGGCTACATGCACCTTGTCGAATCGCACGCGCTCGAGCATTTCGCACGTGGCTTCGAAGTCCGCCTCTGTCTCGCCGGGATAGCCGACGATGATGTCGGTCGTGATGCCGGCGCCGGGCATCAACGTACGCACCTCGTCGATCTTCTCGAGGTACTCGGCGCGCGAGTAGCCCCGTCGCATCGATTCGAGCACTGCATCGCTCCCGGACTGCACCGGCAGGGAGAAGCACTCCATCACCTTCGGGAGCCGGGACACCGCTTCCAGGATGCGATGCGTCATGTCCTTCGGATAGGAGGTCAGGAAGCGGATGCGGGCGAGGCGATCGAGCGCGGAAAGCTCCCGCATCAGGTCGCCGAGGTCTGGCTGGCCCTGCAAATCATGCCCGTAGGCTTCGACGGTCTGCCCGAGGAGAGTCACCTCGCGGACGCCATGGGCTGTGAGATAGGCGACCTCGCGCACGATCTCATCGAGCGGGCGGCTTTTCTCCCGGCCACGGCGGTAGGGGACGATGCAGTAGGTGCAGAACTTGTTGCATCCATGCACCACGGGGACGTAGGCAGCGGGGCCTTCGGGGATGGCGTAAGTCGTTGGCCAGAACTCGCCGCCAAGGTCTTCCTGTGGGCCCTGGACGAGTTCGAGGATGGGTGCGAACTGCTGCGGCCTCGCGAAGACGTCGACCTGCGGGAACCGCTTCTCAAGGTCGCCGGTCTTTAGCCCCACCATGCAGCCCATCACGGCTACCTTGAGCCCGGGCTTCTCCTTCTTGAGTTCACGAATGCGACCCAGCTTCGAATAGGCCCGGTCCTCAGCATGCTGGCGAACGCTGCACGTGTTGATCACCACCACATCCGCTCGCTCCATACGGTCGACCGGCTTCATCCCGAGGCGGTTGAACCCGGCGGCAAGCTTTTCGCTGTCGGCCTTGTTCATCTGGCAGCCGACGGTCCAGAGGTAGTAGCGATTCGTCATCAGGGGGATCCGGTTGGGGCTGGCGGAGGGGGAGGGATTCGAACCCTCGACCGACGTTACCGCCGGTAAGCGCTTAGCAGGCGCCCGCACTCGGCCACTATGCGACCCCTCCTCGCTCTTCCATTGTACGTGTCGCGTCGATGTACGGTCACCCGATGGCCGCTTGGCCCCACTGCCGGTAGCCTTCGTAGCAAGAAGTCCCATCTACGAGGAGGCCATCCTGTGCGCTACGGCGTCGCCATCCCCCACGCAAACGCATTCGCCACCCCCGACGCCCTGCGATCAATGGCACGCGCGGTCGAAGACCTGGGATTCGACTCCCTCTGGGTGAGCGACCACATCATTGTGCCCGAAGGGTCGGGGTACATCCCCGAATTCATGGATGAACCACTCGCAACGCTGGCGTTCATCGCGGCGGAAACCAGGCATGTCACCATCGGGACGAGCGTCCTCATCGTGCCCTACCGCGACCCCGTGTTCACGGCGAAATTCCTGAGCACCGTCGACTACCTGAGCAACGGGCGGCTTGTCGTCGGTGTGGGCGCCGGCTGGCTCGAAGAAGAGTTCACGGCACTCGGCGTCCCCTTCGAAGAACGAGGCCCGAGGACGGATGAGTACCTGCGGGTCTACCGCAACCTCTGGGAGACCGAGACCTCCAGCTTCGAAGGAAAGTGGAAGTCGTATTCGAACATGCGCATGTTCCCGAAGGGTGGGGCGAGCCGCCGGGGCACCATCCCGATCTGGGTGGGCGGTAACGGTGACCCCAGCGTTCGGCGGGCAGCCGAACTTGGCGACGGGTGGCACCCGATCAACATCGGGCCGCAGGAGTTCGGAGAAGCGGTCCAGCGATATCGGGAGGCCTGCGAGCGCTTCGGGCGAGAGCCGGGGCCGATCTGTCTGCGGCACATGCCGGGTGGCCGGACGCGCCCGGGCGGCGGGGCCTGGCCGCTGAGCGGCACGGCTGAGGAACAGGCCGCGGACGTCCGAGCCTACGCGGAGGCAGGCCTTGATGAATTGATGCTCTCCCTCCCGGCCCGCACCCTCGAGGACCTCTTCGGGAGGCTGCGAGCATTCATGCGCGAGGTCGCGCCGAGGGTCTGAGCATTCGGGACGAAGGGACTACACTCTGGGTGTGCCAGCCGCGGTCGTCGTCGTCATCTTCACTGTCCAGCAGGAGCAACTCTCGGTACTGCTGATCGAGAGGGCCGCGACGCCGTGCCGGGGGCAATGGGCGCTCCCCGGCGGCTTTCTCGCCCCGGGCGAAACCCTGGACGGAGCGGCGACCCGTAAGCTGGCCAATGAAACAGGGGTCTCGGACGTATTCCTGGAACAGCTGTATACGTTCGACAGCCCCGGTGAGGGCCTGGCCGACGTCGTCGTGACCTACTTCGCGCTGGTCGATGTCGCGCTGACGCGGCTCCGGGGTGAACTGGAATGGCGGCCGGCGTGGCACGCCGTGAAAGGACTTGCCCGGCTGGCGTTCAACAACGAGCAGATCATCGAATACGCCCAGGAACGCCTGAGAAACAAGCTCGAGTACACCAACGTCGTCTACAGCCTGCTGCCGCAGCAATTCACTCTCACGCAGATGCAGCGGGTGTACGAGGCTATCCTGGGCGAGCAACTCGACAAGCGGAACTTTCGAAAACGGGTCGTGAGCCTCGGGATCGTGCGGGAGACGGGGCAAATGTCGAAGCAGGGCGCCCACCGCCCGGCGATGCTCTACGAGTTCACCAGCCGCGAGCCGATGATTCTCTGAGTCCAGCGGCTGCTACTTAATTGTTGAGTAGTTCCGCCCTGACTATACTCTGCTCGTGGCCGCCGACCGACCCCTCCTGCCGGGCGAGTTCGTCCTCCTGGGACTGCTTCGCCGCCGTTCGATGCACGGCTACGAGATGGCGCGCGAACTCGAGGCCGAGGGTCTGACGGAAGTCTGCCCGGTCGAGCAGAGCCTGCTCTACGCGTACCTGCGAAACCTCGAAGAACGCGACCTGGTCCACTGGGAGGAACAGCGCGTCGGCGGGCGCCCCCCGCGCAAGCACTACCGGCTGACGGGATCGGGCCGCGAGACCGTGGACTGCTGGCTACGCGAACCGGTCGAACGGCTGCGCGAGGTCCGGCTCGCACTCCTGCTGAAGTTGTATTTGCTCGGGAGCCTCGACCCCACGGCACAACGCGAGTTACTGGATCGCCAGATCACCGTCTGCGAGGACTACCGCCGGGCGGCAGAAGCCCGCGCCGGCAGCGTCGAGAACCCGTTTTCACGACTCGTTGCGAGGTCACGACTGGCCGCCGCGGAGTCGACGATCCGTTGGCTCCGAGAATACGCGGGAGAACTGGCGAAAGGGTCGTCCGAGCGTGGCTAAGCTCCGAGCGCTGGCGGTGGCACTCGTCGCGCTGGCCGGTGCTCTGGCGGCCTGCGGAGGAGACGGCGACCGCCTGCAGATCGCCGCGGCGTCGGACCTCCGGCCGCTACTCGAAGACAATCGTGATGTGATCGAATCGGCGGCCGGGATGCCGGTAACGTTCGTCTTTGGGTCGTCGGGCCAACTCCAGGAACAGGTCCTGGCCGGGGCGAGCTACGGACTGTTTCTCTCGGCCGACGTTCGCTATATCGATGCACTTGAGGACGCCGGGCGCGTGGCAGCAGACGGTCGGGCCGCGTACGGCGTGGGCGCTCTTGCACTCGTCTGGCGAGACGGGATGCCGGCGATCACGGAGCCCACGGACCTTCGCCGCGCGGACATCCGGCGAATCGCGATTGCCAATCCGGGCCACGCGCCCTATGGACGTGCCGCTCGCGAGACGCTTACTTCGCTCGGATTATGGGACGAACTCGAGCCCCGCATGGTCCTGGCCGAGCATGTGCGCCAGGCGACAGACTACGTCCGAACGGGCAACGCCGACGCGGGACTGGTCGCGCTCGCGCTGATCTACGGCGACGACCGCCCCTTCCTCCTCATCGATGAGAGCCTGCACGAGCCGATTGTCCAGGCGGGCGCCGTGATTGCCGAGTCGGGACATGAGGACGCCGCGCGTAAGGTCCTCGCGTTCCTGGTTAGGCCCGAAGGCCAGCGGTTGCTCGCCGACTATGGATTCGAGCCGGCGCCGTGAACTTCAGCGACATCGACCCGACCGCATTCCGGCTCTCGCTCCAGGTCGCGACGACTGCAACGCTGTTATGCCTGGTGGTGGGCCTTCCGGTGACCTGGTGGATCTGGCGCAGCCGTCCCGCGTGGAGCCGAATCCTCTCGACGCTTGTGCTGCTCCCCCTGGTCCTGCCGCCCACCTCCATCGGGTACTACCTCCTGTTCGCGCTTGGACGGCAGAGTGCCGTCGGGCGCTTCCTGATCGACGACCTCGGCATCCGGGTCGTATTCACCTGGCCGGGCGCCGCCATCGCGGCAGCGGTGGTCTCCCTCCCGCTCTTCGTGCGGACCGCGCAGGGCGGATTCGAACAGGTCGAGCCGGACATCGTCGATGTCGCACGGACGCTTGGCAGGCGACCAACGGTCATCCTCGCGAGGGTGGTGATCCCCCTGGCCT
>DATBWD010000059.1:0-5601 GCA_036515015.1 Tepidiformaceae bacterium | reverse complement strand
GCCCCCGCAACGGCGGCACGAGAGACACCCTCGCCCGCCTCGACCCCTCACTCGACCGCTTCGTCTTCTTCAAGGAGTACCCGACCGCCGATCCCCAATACACGCTCAACGGCTTCCTGTTCGACCTCGTCGGGCTTTACGACTGGTCGGGCGTCAACGACAGCGACGATGCACGGCTCGCACGAGACCTGTTCGACTGTGGCATCGCATCCACCATCTACCTGCTGCCCTACCACGAGATCGGCGGCATCTCGGCCTACGACCTCGGCCATATCATCGAAGGCGGCGCCCCCAACGTGCCGCCCCGCTATCACGCGATCCACATCCGTCTGCTCAATGCGCTCAACAGCGTCGCGCCCCACCCGGAACTCGCCTTCTGGCGCGATAAATGGATGTCCCAGGTCGACGAGTACATCCCCGCTGAACCGACCGAGGTCGGTCAGGCGACGCCCTCCCCGTCTCCCGAGCCCACTGGGACTGCGCCATAGGGAAGCCTTACCCCCCGTTAACGCCCCCGCTACATCGCCGGTTCACTATGCGTTGACGTTACTGATCGCGCCTCGATAATGCCATTAGGGGTGAGGAGGGGATTGATGGCGAAAACCCGCGTCCGTCTGGCTGCGCTTGTCGTTGCGTTCGCCACCCTGGTACTCGTACCAACTTCTGTTCCCGATGCCGCGGCCGGCGTGCAACACCGCCCCGGAGTCGCCGGTGGCTTCGCGTCGAGCCTCGGCATCCAGCCCGCCATCGTCTCCGGCAAGGAAAACACCAGCGCCGTCGTCCAGAACCGAAGCAGTGCCACCTCCATGATCGCGATGGACATCTACACGACTGGGGGTGTCCTCGTTTCCGGGGCCGGGATCCTCTTCACCGGCGTCCCCCCCGGAGGTACGCGTGTCTTCGCGCAGACAGCCAACACCGGCCTGGCCACAAACTTCCGCGGCGTCGGCGTGGTCTCCAGCGACCAGGCGTTCAATGCTCTCCTCGTGCGCGACATCAAGGCTTCGAATGGACAAAAGTCCTACTCGATCGTCAATGCCCATGGGACGGGTTCGAGCAAGATCAGCCTGCCGTTCATCATGAACAACTTCGGCGGGAGAAGCACCCGGTTCACCGTCGCGAACACCGGTGGCTCCGTCGCATGTATTACCGTCGTCTACTCATTCCTGACCGGCGAAGCGCCAGTGACCGCGTCCGGCCCGGGGGGAAGCGGCTGTTCTGGTGGCCAGTTCCCCATTCCCGCCAACGGCCAGGTGAGTTTTGCGCGCGACAACGTCGACGGCGCCATCCCCATGCCGTCCACGACCGCAGGCAAGCTGATGGCCGTGATGATCACGGCGGTGAACTCGCCGGTCACGGCCTCGGTCGATGCCTTTGGCGGATCGGCAGCCCGCCGGCTCGCCTCCTACGATGGCTTCGAAGTTGGCGCCTCTTCGTCCACCACCGACGACGTCTCCACCTCCATAGCGATACCCGTCTCGTTGAAGACACGGGAGGGTTGGTACAGTCAGATCCTGCTCTCGAACCCGAATAGCTCCACGGCGAGCGCGACGGTGACTTACCGGGGCACAGTCGATGGCTATCCCACGTCACCCGTGTCAGTGCCGGTGACCGTTCCCGCAAACGGCGTGGTGAGCCAGAGCGTCTACCACGTCACCAATCTCCCGGTGGGGTTTGTGGGTACGGCCGCGATATCGTCCACCCAGCCGCTTGCTGTGGTCCTCTTCCGCATGAAGATGACCTCTGCCGGCAGTATGGTGGAAGAGCACCAGTACACCGCCGCCAACGGCGTCCCGATCGAACAGGCGGCGACCAGAGTCAGGCTACCGCTTGTGTTCCGCCACGCCCTCAAGCCTTCCGGCTCCACCAAACTCGGCTATAACAGCTGGTTCAGCGTGATGACCGCCAACGGCGGCACAGCGAACATCACCATCCAGGCCGTGAACGACCCAACCTCCGTCTGCGCGGGCACCTATTCTTCGACAGTGAACACGCAGGTCACTGGCTCTCGCATCTTTTACCAGTTGCTTTCGTCCCCGGTAGACAACGGCTTCAAGGACAACCCCGCCTGCTTCTGGGGAGGCGTTACCATCACGAGCGACAAACCGATCATCGTTGTCGCCAACGTCGGCAACGACCTGGTCGAAAACAGCGACAACGACGGCCTCTACAACGGCTTCGCGGAATAACCCCGCGAAGCCGTTGTAGTCCTGATTCCCCTACCAAACCCCCGCCGTCAACGACAGGATCGGCGGCAGCGTCCCCGGTAGCCGCTGCCAGCTCTCCCCGAGGTCGCTGCTCCCGTAGACCTGCCCGTTGCTCGTGCCGACGTACACGCCCTCCGGCTGGAGACCGTCCGTGTCGAGCCCCTCGCGGTAGACACTCTGGTAGTCGTTCGGACCGGGCAGCCCGTTCGCCAGTTGCTGCCAGGTCTTCCCCGCGTCCATCGTCCGCCAGACCGCAAACTGGTTGCGCACCACCCGGAAGTTGTCCTCTTCGAATGCCAGCGGCACCACGAACACCGCATCCGGCGCCTGCCGGCTGATCGCAATGGGGAACCCGTGGAACGAAGGCAGCCCCTCCGTCACGTCCTCCCAGCCGCTCGCCGAATCTTCCTCCAGCCGGAACACGCCGATGTGCGCCTGCCCCCACAGCCGGTCGGGCCGCTTCGGGTCCAGCACCAGCTTGTGGAACTCGTCCTGCGCTGCGGGGTCCACGTTCGGCGGCAGCTTGAACTGCTCTTCGAACTGGGCCGAAAGCTCCGGGAAGCGCTCCTTGAAGCCCTCTTCCATCTGCTTCGCCATCGGCGTTGTGGGCACCACCCGGTGCGAACTGATGCGCCACGTCTCGCCACCGTCGGCCGTCTCATACGTCCCGCCCGTGCTGATCGACACGTAGAAGTGGCGTGCGTCGCGTGGGTCGATCTCGATGGAGTGCAGGGCCGAATCGCCCCCGCCGCTCCCGAACCACCCCGGCCGGTACTTGTGCCGGTTGATCGAATCGACCGGCGCCCAGGTGTCGCCCCAGTCCTCGCTCCGGAACAGGCCTGCCGGCTGGGTCCCCGCGTACACCACGCCCGGCTGCGACTCGTGTCCCGGCCGGATGTGCCACACGCTCCCGATGGCGACGCCCATGTCCTCGGGGAAGGCCAGGCCGGGGCTGCGCTGCTCCCAGGTCTTGCCGCCGTCATCGCTCCGCGCCACCGAAGGCCCCCAGGCCCAGTGGTTCGCGGCGGCGTAGATGCGCGGCGTCTCGCGCCGGCGGTCCACCGCCAGGTGGTGGACCGTCCAGCCGGGCATGATTGGCTCCGAGACCTCCCAGGTCTGTCGCCGCTCATCCGACGAATAGATCCACGCGCCCTTCTTGGTGCCGATAAGCAGGTGGGTTTGCATCGCTCTTCCTCTCTTCTCGCTGTCGTGCCCGGGGGCTGCGAGGGGGCGATACTGGACGCTCGCCGGCCCTCGCGGCCCGTGCTTGCCGGGCATAGGACGGAAAAGTATACTTACTCTAGTCACTTGTCAACACCACACCTCGACATCGCCGGGAGCAGGCAACTCTTCCACCACCGATGGGCCGTGCCGGTCCTCGCGGAACTGCACGACAGCCCCGGCGGCCAGTTCGTCGCGCTCGCCGACCGCCTCAACGCCAGCCGCGACGCCATCCGCCAGGCGCTCAACACCCTCATCGATGCGGGCATCGTCATGCGCGACCCCTCCGCCACCCGCTCGGACCGTCCCGAATACGTCATCACCGCCGAAGGCGCACCCGTCGCCCGGGCCGCCGCCAACCTCATGAAGGAACTCCGCGACCGGAAAACCGGCCCCATCGCACTCCGGAAATGGGGCATGACGATCGTCTTCGTCCTTGGCCTCGGCCGCACTCGCTTCAACGAGATTCGCGCGGTCCTGCCGGCCGTCAGCCCCCGCGCGCTCGCGCTCGCCCTCAAGGACCTCCAGTCCCACGGCCTGATCGAACGCGCCGTCACCGAGACGTATCCGCCCGCCACCGCCTACACGCTCACCGACCGCTCCACGCCCCTCTTCCCCGCGCTCATGGACCTGTTCGTCGTGACCAGCGAGTACCTTCGTGGCCACAAAACGGCCTCCGCGATCGATCGCGCCCGCCCTCCCGTCCCGTCGCCATAACGCCGGGCAGGGAGTGAATCTTCGAATTCGCTCACTCCCCCTATCATTTCTTTGTGCGACAATAGATGCCCGGCGTCCAGACGGTCCGCCTGGAATCCGGCAAACGAACGGGGACTGCCAATGATCCAGGTAACCCTGATTTCCCACTCCGAAGACCCGCTGCGGTCGCTCTACATGGCCTACCGCACCTGCTACAGCCAGCTCACGCCGCAGCAGGTGTTGACCCGTATCGAAGACGAGCGCATCAGCGAAGCGCAGATGAAGCAGTTCATCGAAGAGCGCCTCAAGACGGGCCACGCCAGCCCCCTCGAACAGGTATGGTTCGAATTCGGCATCTCCGGCGTCTCCCGCGCCTTCAGCCACCAGTTCGTCCGCCACCGCGTCGGCATCTCCTTCGAACAGCAGAGCCAGCGCTACGTCACCTACAAGGACGGCGAATTCCCCTACACCGTGCCCGAAACCGTCCGCAAGGCCGGCATGGAACCGAAGATGGCCGAACTGTTCGACCGCGTCTCCGACCTCTACGAAGAGATGGTCGCCGCAGGCGTCCCCGCCGAAGATGCGCGCTTCCTCCTCCCGAACGCGACGAACACGAACTTCAAGATCACCGTCAACTTCCAGAGCCTCCTCCACATCTGCGACCTCCGGCTCTGCACCCGCGCCCAGTGGGAATTCCGCAAGGTTGCCGCCCTCATGCGCGCCGAGGTGATGAAGGCCGTCCCGGAACTCGGCCGCCACCTCCAGCCGAAGTGCGGCGAACTCCGTATGGGCTATTGCGACGAATCCGAAAAGGACTGGGAGGCTTGCCCAATCGGCCGGGTCCGCCCCCACAAGGACGTCCTCTTCCGCATCTACGATTCCTACCGCAAGGGCGAACTCCAGCCTCTGCGCGAAGAAGACTGGGCCGCAATCGAAGAAAAGGAAGCCATCGCCCCCGGCGAAGCCTACTGACCACGCCCCGCGGGGCCCCCGTCTCGGCCGTTTTTTCCGCAAAAACGCTTCACTGGCGACTGCTGATCGCCGCCCCCACCGTCGTTCTTACAAGGAGAAGCATCTTCTGCGATGCCGCGCATCGCAGGCGTTCGGGGGCCTAATGGCAGTTCCTGTCCTCGTGCCAAAACTCGGCCCGGCCATGGTCGGAGGCGTGCTTGCCGAGTGGTACTTTCCCGACGGTGCGTCGGTCAGCAGGGGCGAACCTGTTTTTCGCCTCGAATGCGACTACGTTGCCATCGAAGTCGAAGCCGAAAGCCTGGGGGTCCTCCGCCACCAGGCCGCTGACGGCGACATCTGCCGCCCCGGCTCCGTAGCCGGCGTCGTCCTCGCCCCCGGAGAACGCATGCCCGATTCCGCACCCGATGAATTCGGCGACCCCGCCCCGCTCGCCGCCTCGCATCCTCGTCCCGCCCGCCCGGAGGACGAGGAGATTATCGACTGGACCCAGCAGCAGCCGCCGTCT
>DATBWD010000058.1:0-5107 GCA_036515015.1 Tepidiformaceae bacterium | reverse complement strand
TGCCCGGATGTGACGAGGGTCACTTCTATCGGGTCTATCGATTACCGGCTCACGATCGGCCTAGCGCGGCCATAATACGGCAAATCGACCGATTCATCATGCTTTTCCGCCTCTTTTTTTGGAGCCGCTGCAATTGAGGCCGTGTGGGGTTGGGTCGGGTCGGTCAGGACGTTCACGCAGGCCGGCTTTCCGCTCTTGAAGGCACGTTCGAGGGCGGAGCGGATGTCGGAGGCGTTGGTGACGAATTCGGCATGGGCACCGAAGCCTTCGCCGACGAGGTCGTAGCGCGTCGGGCCAAGTTCTGCGCCGACTACATGGTCCGGGCCATAGCGCGAAGCCTGCCCATGGCGAATCATCCCCCAGCCCTGGTCGTTGTTGACGACGACGACGATCGGGATGTTGTGGCGGACCGCCGTATCGAGCTCGGCGATGTTGAGGCCGACAGAGCCATCGCCGACGATCGCGAGCACGCGCTTATCGGGGCGGGCGACGGCGGCGGCGATGGCGAAGGGGATGCCCACCCCGAGGCAGCCGAGATAGCCGTGGCTGAGGAAGTCCCCGGCGGAGGCGACCACCGCCTGCTCGGAGATCCAGAGGGAGGTTTCGCCGCCATCGGCGACGATGATGCCATCGCCCTGGATGAGGTCCGCGATCTCACGAGCGAGGCGGGCCTGGTGGATCGGGGTTTCGCGGCCCATGAGGGCGCTGTGCATGTCGCGGAGAGCCGTGCGTGAATTGGCAAACGCATCGAGCCAGGCATCGTTCTCGTGGAACACCCGGCCGCGGGCACGGTCCATCATGAGGAGCAGGGTCTCGCGGATGTCGCCGATGAGACCCACATCGACGTGACGGGCACGGCCGATCTCCTCGGGCTCGATGTCGACCTGGATGACCCTGGCGGTCGGCGGAATCAAGGACATGGGACCGGCGCCGGTGAACATGCCCACGCGAGCGCCCAGGAGCATGACGAGGTCCGGCGGGCCGCCGGCCGCGGCGCGCGCGAGCGGTGACGCGGCGAGCGCGAAGCTGCCGTAGCCCATGTTGCTCCATTCAGGGATGGCGCCACGCGCCTTGGCGCTGGCGAACACCGGGACCTGGGTCATGGCGACGAATTGCCGGAGTTCGTCCTGGGCGTTGGAGAACATGACCCCACCGCCCGCGAAGATGACCGGCCGCTCGGCGGCGGCGAGGATGTCGAGTGCGCGGTCGATGGATTCGATCCGAGGGACTGGGAGGCCTTCCGGTTGGAACCTTTCAAAGGTAGGGGCGTTCTCTTCGTCCACGGAGCTGAACATGATGTCGATCGGGACATCGAGAAACACCGGGCCGGGGCGGCCGCTGACAGCATGGCGCCAGGCCATGGCGACGTATTCAGGGATGCGCTCGGCCTGGAGGACGGTGCGGGCAAACTTCGTCACCGGGGTGGCAAGGGCGATCTGGTCCATGCCCTGGAGGGGCATCCGGTCGTCGTCGCGGAGGGGGCTGCGGCCGCCGATGCAGATCAGAGGGACAGCGTCCATGTAGGCGTTGGCGAGGCCCGTGATGGCGTTCGTGACGCCGGGACCGGCGGTCACGATTGCGACGCCGGGCCGCCCGGTGGTGCGTGCGTATCCGTCGGCCATGTGGACCGCGGCCGCTTCGTGGCGGGTGTCGATGATACGGATGCCGTGGTCGGCGCAGGCCTGGAAGATGGGGTCGATGTGGCCGCCGGAGAGGGCGAAAACTTCAGTTACGCCCTGCTTCACGAGTTCTCGAACGATGAGTTCGCCGCCGTTGACCTTCGCCATTTTCGCGCCTCCGGGGTGGAGTCCCCCAGCAGACTGTGGCGGGGCAGCGGCGCGGCGGAGTATGACGGAGCGCATGTCCGCCGAGTCGAGCGGCGAGGACGAGGAGAGCATCGCCCGGCGCCGCTGAGGACACCGGGCGATTGCGTGAGGGCGGTTACTGGGCGGGGCGGCCGAAGCCGAACATGACCTGGGCAATGCGCCGCATCTGGACTTCCTCGGAGCCTTCGGTGATGCGATAGCGGCGGTGGTGGCGGTAGATGTGCTCGAACGGCATGTGGCGGGTGTAGCCGATCCCGCCGTGCACCTGGATCGCCCGGTCGGCCGCATCGCAAACAAGCCGGTTCGCCCGGTAGTTGCACATGGCGACCTTGTCGCTGATCTCCATGTGGTGCTTCTGGTCGAGTTCCCAGGCCGTCTTGCGGACAAGTCCGCGCACCATCTCGGCCTCGCTGTGCAGTTCGACCAGCGGCCACTGGATGGCCTGGCGCGTGGAAAGCGGCTGACCGAAGGTGATCCGGCGCTTGGCGTATTCGACCGAGCGGTTGATGCAGTACTGGGCTGCGCCCACCCCGGAGGCTGCCTGGCGGATGCGGTTCTCGTGGGTGAAGGTATTTGCCAGCGCGAGGCCGTCGCCTTCCTTGCCGAGCATGGCATCGGCCGGCACGCGGACATCGGTGAGGGTGGCCTCGGCGTGGTCGGTCGGCATGTTGAACGTCCACCACATGAAGTCGACGGAGAAGCCTTCGGCGTTCGTCGGGACGATGAAGCAGCTGATGCCCTTGGGCTTGCCCTCTTCGCCGCTGGTGCGGGCGAAGATGAGGTCGTGGGTGGCGTGATGGAGGCCGCTGTTGAAGCGCTTGGCGCCGTTGATGACCCAGTCGTCACCGTCGCGGATCGCTCGCGTCTCGAGCCAGGAGGCATCGGAGCCATGGTTGGGCTCGGTCAGGCCGAAGGCCACGCGGTTCTGGCCAGTGAACATGCCCTGGAGGAACTGCTCCTGCTGGGCGGGCGACCCGTAGTTCTCCCACATCTTGATCGTGGGGAAGTTGCCGACGATGGAGTGCTCGTTCTGAAGGTCGTTGTGGAGGCCGAGGCCCTTCGCGGCGAGGTGCTCGCGAATGATGGCCATGCCGAGGTTGGTGCCGTCGCGGCCCCCGTATTTCTTCGGCACGGCATAGCGAAGGAAGCCGGCCTTGTCGGCGAGTTGGCGCACCTCGGCGAGGAGGTCCTCCCACTCCTGACGGGGGACGCCACCGTTTTCGAAGTCTGTCCGGGAGAACTCGCGGCGGTGGTCGAAGAAGCGGATGTTGTCGTCCCGCTGTTCGATCGGCTTTATTTCCGCCTCGATGAAGTCGTCAAGGTCCTTGAGCAGTTCCTGAATGTCCTGGGGTATGTCGAAGTCCATGAGTGTTCCTTCCTGTTGGTTCGTGTAGCTACTGTGCGGCGGATGCCGGGGCCTCGTTCGGGCTCGCGATCCTTACCTTGTTGACAACGGTCTCATAGAGGTGCCGGACGAGACGGTCCTCAGCCGGGCCGTCATCGAACGTGCCGGCCTTGATGGCCTGGACGAGTTCGTTGTTTCGCTCCTGGAGGCGTTCGGCAAAGCGATGCTGGCCGTCGGGGATTGGGTCGGGACCGATCAGGTCGTCGAGCCCCTGCCACTCGGCCCGCATGAATTCGTCTTCAAGTTCGAATTCGCGCTTGAGGATCCCGATGGAGTTGGCGGCGACGATGAACTGGAAGCGTTCCCAGCGGTCGCGGGCGTTTTCGGAGCGGTCGCGCATGAACTCGCCGAGGGCTTCGAGGAGTTCGCTGGCGTTGGGCCTATCCTGCATTGGTCACCCTTTCGACGACGCCGGTGAGGCGCAGGATTTCGAGTTCGGTCTCGGCGGTGCGGCGGCCGATGGCGGCAAGTTCGTGGCTTCGGTTCTGGCCGTCGAGGTGAGCGCGGGCCTGCATCATCGTGATTTCAGCCCAGCGAATGTTCTGGAGAACCTCCCAGGCGGCGAAGCGGTCACGGTCTATCGAACGTTCGCTCGCCTGCTCGTAAGCCTGAATCCATTCCTCGCGCGATGCAACACCGCCGGCTTCGAGGTCGGGCCGGGCGAACCGCCAGACGCGTGTGCAGAACCATGCGAGTTCCTCTTCGGGCTCCCCGACGTGGACACCTTCCCAGTCGAGGATGGAGGTGAGCCCGTTCTCGTCGTACATGATGTTGCCGACGCGGAGGTCGCCATGGATGACGCAGGCTCGGCGGCCCGGTTCGTTGAAGCGCTCGAGTTTGCGGTCGATCCAGCGGAAGGCCCACTCGACGGCCGGATGAGGGTTCAGCCAGAAGGTGTGATAGTCGGCCTCGACCTGGCGCCGCTGGTACGCGAGCGGGTCCTCCCCCGGTTCGGGGCCCCGCATGCCGGGTGCGTTGACATCTCCGGGCATCACCGTGTGGATGATCGCGAGTTGCCGGGCGAGTTCGGTAACGAGGTTCTTTCGGGCGCTGCCGAGGCCGGCATCCGTAGTGAGTTTGCGGGGGTTCGATTCGCCGGAGACCCTGGCCATGACGAGATACGACTCGCCCGTGGCTTCTGACTCTTCGGCGACGAAGGGCTGGGGTACGAGGACGCCGCGGTCCCACATCGCCTGGAGGACTTTGAATTCGCGGATCGTCTTCTCGTGGTCCGAACGGCCGCCGGGGCTGACGCGGACGACGAGTTCGTGGCTGGCGCCGTTGACGGTGGCATCCACGGCCCAGGAATCGTGAACTGCGCCACCGGCGAGTTTCCAGGGTTTCGAGGCCTCGGCTGCCGCGCCGAAGGTGCGACGCACGGCCTCCTCGACGGCCGGGACGGTCGCTCCGCTAGCTGCGGCAGACATGGCGTCCCCCTGGCAGGCCGGCAAGTTGGGGCCGGGCCTCCTGTTCGAACATGACATTATCCATCGCCTCATTCTGCGTGAGCGGCCGGATGATGCAAGTGGAGGCGCCAGGGGGGCACGGGCCCGCCGGAGCACGGACGTCTGTGCTACCGTTACCGTCGACTCCCCGGGGCCTGCCCCGGGACCGCGGGAGGGTGCTGCATGTGGCTTCGACTCCGGCAGATCGCGCTGGTCGCGCGAGAACTCGAACCTGTCGTCAACGACTTTCGCAACGTCCTTGGGATTGAGGTGGGGTACCGGGACCCGGGGGTGGGCCGATTCGGGCTCGAGAACGCGCTCATGCCAATCGGGAACCAGCTCCTGGAGGTGGTTGCACCAATCGAGGAGGGCACCGCGGGCGGGCGTTACCTCGAGCGCCGCGGCGGCGACGGCGGGTACATGGTCATCAC
>DATBWD010000057.1:0-4402 GCA_036515015.1 Tepidiformaceae bacterium | reverse complement strand
CCGCTCTGGCTGATGAAAGCGACCTTTCCCCGGTCGTGCGGGAGGTCGGGCCGGAAGGCGATCCCGCCGGAAGGGTGGTAGACGCCCATGCCGTTCGGGCCGAGGATGCGGACCTTCGCCTGGCGGGCCCGGGCTTCGACTGCTCGTTCAAGGGCGGTGGCGGCTTCATCGCCGGTTTCGCTCAGCCGACCGGTGAAGAGGTGGAGGAAGCGAACGTTCCGGCCGGGACACTGGTCGATGAGCTCGAGGAGGCCGCCCGCCGGGATGCAGGAGATGACGAGGTCGACATCGCCGGGGATGACCGCGAGGGAGGGATAGGCGCGGTAACCGCCGACCTCGTCGGCCTTCGGGTTGATGGGATAGACGGGGCCAGGGAACCCGAATTCGCGGAGTGAACGGACGTAGTCGTGTCCGGGGCTATCGACGTTGGTGGAGGCGCCGGCAACGGCGACCGAGCGCGGGCGAAAGAGGTGTGTGAGGTCGTGGTCAACGGGCACGGGTCACAGTGTAGGGGATTTTGGATTTTCGATTTCCGATTTTCGATTCGGCCCCCCCGGTTGGGCCGCGACGGTGGAGGGCGTTGGGGGACGAAGGTCGGCGCATTGCAATCGAACTCCGAGGCTGTGACTCTGGACTTTCGATTTTCGACTTTCGATTCGGGGGCGGCCAGCGGGGCGCGAGGGTGGAGGGGATTGGGGGCCGAAAGGAGGCGTGGCACTGCAATCGAACTGTGAGGCCGGGCGCACGGCTCAGTAATGGGGTTAAAGACATGCGCGCTTTAGGTTTATTCGCAGGCCACAAATCCGCATCGGTGGCCGGGGGCGGCCCTCGTGCGCCCCGGGGGAGAGGTATTCCACCATATGGGCCTTGCAATCAAGCGGCGCAAGCTCAAAGCCCGGCTGGAGCATAAGTCTTCGGCGCGGCCGCTGCTTCTTATCCTGCTGGGGGTCGCTGCCCTCGGCGCGACTGCCATGGCTGTCGGACTGGGGACCGTCATGGCGTTCTACCTGCAGTATTCGGAAGGCTACGCGCCGATCGAAGAGCACCTTCGCGACCGGTATGTCGGGGCGACGCTGGTGTATGACCGTGGCGGGCCGAACGACGGGATCTTCCTGGGCACGCTTTCGAATCCCCACGCCAAGCTCATGACGCCCATCCACCTCGAGGACGTTTCGCCGTACATGATCGAGGCGACGGTTTCGACGGAAGACAACTCGTTCTGGACGAACCGCGGCTTCAATGCGCCGGGCCTCATCCGGGCGGCGAAGGAGAACCTCACCGGGGGAGTGGGTTCGGGCAGCGGCGGTTCGTCGATCACGCAGCAACTGGTGAAGAACGTGTACCTGAGCGATGACTGCGAGGTCATCGACGGAGCGGTGGTGTGTGTCGCACCGAGGACGATCGACCGGAAGCTCCGCGAAATCGTCTATGCGACGCAACTGGACAACGACTACACCAAAGAGGAGATCCTCTCCTGGTATCTCAACCAGATTTCGTACGCGGACCGCTATGTGGGCGTGGAAGCGGCCGCACGCGGTTACTTCCGGAAGGCGGCCAAGGATCTGACGCTGGCCGAGGCGGCGGTGCTGGCGGGCATCCCGGCCGGCCCTACCGCCTACCACCCGCGCCTGAACTGCGTGACCGGGAATGACGGCGCGTGCATCGTCGATGAGCAGGGGCGGACAACGCTCGGAGGGGCTGCCAAGGAGCGGCAGGAGCACGTGCTGCGGCTGATGGCAGAGCACGGGCGGGCCAAGCCAGAGGAAGTAGAAGCGGCGCTGGGGGAGACCGTTTACATCTGGCCGGCGACCGAGGCGAAGCGCTCCATCTCGTGGATCGAGAACCAGGTGGAACCGCGGCTCGTGCGGATGTGTGAAGCGGGGATGCTGCCGAAAACGCCAGGCGCAACAACCTGTCTCGAGAGCGTTCAGAACGGCGGCTACCGGGTGACCTCGACGCTCGACTACCCCCAAACGCTGCAGGCGACGCTGATGATGGGGGAGTACGTCTCGAACGGCCTGGCCAATGGCTGCAACTGCCACAATGCGGCGATAGCGACGATCGACCCGAAGTCGGGCCAGGTGATCATCTATGCGCCCAACATCGACCAGTCGAACGCTGACGATCCGCTGGTGGCCGGCAACATCGATCAGTTGATGGAGGTGAACCAGCCGGGTTCGTCGTTCAAGCCGGCAGTGTACCTGGCCTGGTTTGCGAGCCTGAACAAGACTCCGATGAGTTCGATCTGGGACACCAGCCCGATGGACCTCATCGAGCGGCCGGCGACGCCCGAAGAGCAGGTGACCATTCGGAACCCGCGTCCCGGCGGCGGCGGTGAGGGGCTTATCACCGCGCGCGGGGGCCTGGGCGGGTCGCAAAACGTGCCGGCGTTCCGGGCGGCGCACGAAGCCGGCCTGGACAACGTGATCCTGATGGCGAAGAAGCTGGGGATCACTACTCTCGGTCAACGCTTCGACCCGACGTTCAACATGCACGACAACGTCATATACGGGCCTTCGATAGCGACCGGCGGCGCCAACATCCGGGCGATCGACATGGCCTATATGAACGCGACGATCGCGAACATGGGCGTGATGGTCGGGGTGCCGACGCTGGCGAAGACGGTACCGGTCGAGGAGTTCCTTTCCCTGTGGACGTCGCAGGGGGAGGAGTGGGACAAGGCGATGCAGCAGAAGCTGGACTTCACGCGGGGCCACATTCGCCTGCCCGACACGCGCGAACTTGACCCCGTGACCATCCTGAGGGTCGAGGCAATGGACGGCCATGTGCTGTATGAGCACGGCGCGGACCTCGAGACCCGCCAGACCGTGGAACCGGCGTATGTGTGGATGCTCAACAGCATCATGTCGGACTGCACGGCGAGGTTCATCATCTGGCGCTGCGGCGGGTCGAATGACGACCTGGCGCTGGACTTCTTCGTTAACGGCGTGAAGGTGCCGGCGGGCATCAAGACGGGCACACAGCAGGGGCCGCTCAAGGCAAGCGACACGCTGGAGACCTGGACCAACGGCTATTCGCGGTATGCCGCGACGGCGCTCTGGGTGGGCAACGCCGACAACTCGCTGGTGAACGACGCAAGTTTCGCGGCGGCGAATACGACGGTCCGGCTCTACAAGAACTGGATGGCGAAGTACCACGCGCGGCTCCAGGAGGCGGGCGTGTTCAGCGAGCCGGCGGGATTCGACGACCTGAAGCCGGCGAACGTGGCTTACACGCGATTCCAGTCGGCGACGACGGAGCGTGGGAAGCGAGGTGGCTGCCGGCAGTTCGTGGAGACATGGGTGCGGACGGACGTGCCTTCGGTCGGGGACTGTGTGAACGGGCGGATGCCGCTGCCGGAATTCAAGCCGGACCTGGCGCTGAAGTTGGCGAGGCGCTACGGGATCCCGGTGAGCGGGGCAACCGGAAACTTCGACTTCGAGCCGACGCCGGAGCCGACGGCCACACCATCGGCCACGCCGGCGCCCGCGCCCGAGCCTACTCAGCCCCGACAGCCGCCGGGCCGGCCACAGCCGACAGCGACGCCGGAACCGACGCTCGAACCGACACCAGCGCCGGAGCCGACGGCGACTCCTGTGCCGGACACGAGCGGGACCGGCGGAGGCGATAGTTCCGGTAGCGGAACGAGCGACGTTGATGGCACAAGTACGGGTAGCACGACGGGCGGTTCGACCTGAGGCCGTGAGTGAAGGCAAGAGAGAAGGGCGAGGCAGATGCCTCGCCCTTCTTGTTGGCGCTTGACAGCGGGCTAGCCCCGCGGAAGGCCGAGGCCGCGGGTGGCGATGATGCCGCGCTGGATTTCGCTCGTGCCGGCGGCGACGGTCGCGGACACGGCGGAGAGATAGCCGGTTGCCTGGTCGATGACCTGATGCCTGGAGTCGTCCCGAAGTTGGCCGGCCATGCCGAGCAGGTGCATGCCGGTGAGGGCGATGCGCTGGCTCATCTCGCTCCCGAAGAGCTTGCTGGCGCTGGCTTCGTGGTTCGGGACGAGGCCCTTCGCCTGCATGGTGGCGACGCGGTAGGCAAGGAAGGTGCCGACCTGGACTTCGAGGGCGCGTTCGGCGAGTTCGTGGCGGATGGTCTCGCGGGCACCGACCAGCGCGGGATGCTTCCTGGCGAGTTGGACAAGGCGTTCCACACTTCGGCGTCCGCCGGCGAACGACTGGATGCCGCTGCGTTCGAAGTCGAGCGCGACAGCCATGTGGTACCAGCCGCGGTTCACTTCGCCCACAACCTGGGAGGCGGGGACTCGGACGTCTTCGAAGAAGACTTCGTTGAAGCCGTGGCGGTCGGCGATGTTGATGAGCGGGCGGATGGTGACGCCAGGCGACTTCATGTCGAACATGAACATGGTGATGCCCTTGTGCTTGGGGGCGTCGGG
>DATBWD010000056.1:0-8373 GCA_036515015.1 Tepidiformaceae bacterium | reverse complement strand
AAGATGCCCCACCTGCTGATCGCCGGGGCGACCGGTTCGGGCAAGAGCGTCTGTATGAACTCGATCATCGGCGGGCTCATGATGAACGCGACGCCGGAGCAGGTGCGGTTCATCATGATCGACCCGAAGCGGGTCGAGCTCACGCCCTTTAGCAGGATCCCGCACATGGCCTTCAGCGAAGTGATCGTCGACATGGACAAGGTCGTCGGGACGCTGCAGGCCGTCGTTTCGGAGATGGAGTCGCGCTACAAGAAGTTCGCAGGCGTCGCCGTACGGAACATCGAGGCCTACAACCGCCACCCGCGCGTCCTGAAGAAGATGGCTTACTGGGTGGTGATCATCGACGAGTTGGCGGACCTGATGATGGCCGCGCCGTACGAGGTCGAAAAGCTCCTTTGCCGGCTCGCGCAACTGGCGCGGGCGACGGGCATCCACCTTGTCGTGGCCACGCAGCGGCCATCGGTCGACGTTGTCACGGGTCTCATCAAGGCGAACTTCCCGACGCGCATCGCGTTTGCGGTGACATCGCAGACGGACTCCCGCACCATCCTCGACATGGGCGGGGCGGAGAAGCTACTGGGCCGGGGGGACATGCTGTACATGCCCACTGACGCGGCGAAGCCCCTGCGTATCCAGGGTGTCTACGTTTCGGATTCCGAGATTGAGCGCCTCGTGCAGTTCTGGACGGACGACCGCTTCCGGGAACTGGCGCCCGAAACGGCGGACGACCTCCTGGAGCAGGCACTCATCCAGCAGAACGGCGGCGACGAGGACATCGACGTCGACGACAACGACCCGGCTATCGAACGCGCCCGGGAACTGGCGGCCCAGCACCAGCGCGTGTCGCCGTCGCTCTTCCAGCGCCGGTTGAGAGTCGGTTACGTGAAGGCGACGAAACTGATCGAAATCCTGGAAGACGAGGGGATTGTGGGTCCGCGAGAGGAGGGCGAGTCGCGCCAGGTGCTCCTGCGGACGGCCCCAGACGACCCGAATTGATACACTACGTGACGTGAAGAATCTACGTGAGCTCCTGCGGCGCCCCGACGCCCTCGAGGACGGCGAAGCCCCGGTCCAGCACGAGCAGTGTCTTTCCTGTGGGGCCGATCTCGGCGGGTCGAAGTCCTATGAGCGGTACCGGGTGTGCCACTCCTGTGGATTCCACTTCCACCTGAGCGCGCGCGAGCGGATCGTCTCGCTGCTCGATGCGGGAAGCTTCCACGAAGACGACCGCGGGGTCACGGCAATCGACCCGATCTCGTTTCACGGGAAGCAGTCGTACCGCTCGCGGGTGATCAATGCCCAGCGGCGCACCGGTCTTTCGGAATCGGCGCTGACTGGCACGGGCACGGTCTTCGGCCGCGACGTTGTGGTGGCAGTGCTCGACTTCTCCTTCCTCGGCGGTTCCATCGGCGTTGCCTCCGGGGAGCGGCTGGCACGCGCATTCGAGAAGGCGACGAGCCGGCGGGTCCCCATCCTCGTGGTCTGCTCGACATCCGGGACGCGGATGCAGGAAGGGCTCCTGGCGCTGATGCAGATACCGCGGGTGACGGCGGCGGCCCGGAAGCACAGCCGTGCCGGGCTGGCGCACATCTCGGTCCTGACGGACCCGACGACGGGGTCCGCCTACGCGGGTTTCGTGAACCTTGCCGACATGATCCTCGCCGAACCGAACGCACTGGTGGGCTATGCCGCCATGCGCGTCCTCCAGGAGAAGGAAAGCGACCTCCCGGCGGGCGCGCACACTTCGGAATGGCACCTCCGGCACGGGCTGATTGATGCAGTCGTGCCGCGCGCGCAATTGCGCGACTCAGTTGCCCACCTGCTCGACCTGCTCCAGAACGACTACCGCCTGAGCGCCACGAGAGAACGGCGCGCTGTTGAGGCGCGTCACAGCGACCGGACGGCCTGGCAGCAACTCCAGCTTTCGCGCCACCAGATGCGACCGACGGCGGTGGACTTCATCGCCCGGATGTCGAACGTGTTCATCGAACTGCACGGCGACAGGACAGGCCAGGACGACCCGGCGGTGGTCGTGGGGATCGGGACGCTGGGCGGCGAGGCGATCATGTTCATCGGCCAGAACCGCCTGCATGGGACCAACGGCGAGAACGGCTGGGTACGCGCGGCCGGGTTCCGGAAGGCCAGGCGAGCTATGGACCTCGCCGCGAAGTTCGGGCTGCCGGTGGTTACCCTGATAGATACCGCGGGCGCGCACCCCAGCCTGGAAAGTGAGACCGAGGGAATCGGGCCGGCCATCAGCGAATGCATGGCGACCATGCTCGAACTGCCGGTCCCGACGGTCGCAGTGATCGCGGGCGAGGGGAACTCGGAGGCGGCAGTGGCCCTGGCGGTGGCCGACAGGGTGCTCATGCTCGACAACGCGGTCTATGAAGTCATCCGGCCGGAGGACGCGGCTGCGATCCTCTTCCAGGAAGAGGGCGGGGTGTTCGAAGTTGCCGAGCGGCTCCGCATCACCTCGCACGACTGCCTGCGGATGGGGATCATCGATGCCACCGTGCCGGAACCAGGGGAAGGTGCGCACACCGACCACGCTGAAGCGGCGCAGTTGCTCCGGCGAAGCATCCTCCGGCAATTGCTGGTGGCCCAGCGGACCCGGACGAAGCGGCGTGTCGAACAGCGGTACCAGCGGTATCGCCAGATAGGTTCGACGCACTCCTGGGTGCGGGGGCGGCTGGAGCGGCGCATGGCGCACCTTTCGGACATGCTCGGTGGCATGCTCGACCGTGTGCGAAACCGCTCCGCCATCGTGCGCCGGCGAGTCGACTTCGGAGACGAACCCGACATTCCGGTCTAACGCGGTGGACTGAGTCCACGAAGGGCGACACACTTGCGCCACCGGTCACACCGGCCCGCGGGAGCCGCACCTGGAACTCAGCGACCTGCTTCTCATCCCCCTCGGGTTCGCCGTCGGCGCATTCGGAACGATTGTTGGCGCGGGGGGCGGGTTCGTGCTGGTGCCGGTACTCCTGTTTCTCTACCCCGATGAGTCCCCGAAGACACTGACGGCCATTTCCCTCTTCGTGGTCGCCCTGAATGCGCTGTCGGGGACGATCAGCTACGCACGGCAAGGACGCATCGACTACCGGAGCGGGATCGGTTTCGTCCTCGCCACGTTTCCGGGGGCGGTCGCCGGGGCCGTCGTCGTGGGATATGTGCCACGCCGAATGTTCGACGCCATCTTCGCCATCGTCCTGATCTCGCTCGGGACGGCGCTGTTCGTGCGAAGCCGGAACACGGCGATTATCGACCCTGTGACCGGCAGGGGCGTGGTGCGCCGCCTCATCCGGGACCGGGCGGGAAACACGTTCGTGTACTCGTTCCAGATGTGGAAGGGGATGCTATTGAGCGTAGGCATTGGCTTCATCAGCACGCTGCTCGGGATCGGGGGTGGCGTCGTCCACGTGCCGGTGATGATGTCGATCCTGCACTTCCCGGTGCACATCGCCACTGCGACCTCGCAGTTCGTACTGGTGTTCGTAGCCACCGAGGGATCATCGATCCACTTCGCCCACGGCGTGCTGGGCTGGAACGAGGCGCTGGGCAGAGCGGCACTGCTGGCCGCGGGGGCGATTCCCGGCGCGCAGGCCGGCGCGATGCTGGCACGGAGGCTGACGAGTTCCACGATCGTGCGGGCGCTTTCGGCGGCACTGGTGGTCGTCGGCGCCCGGCTCGCGCTGCAGGCGTTCAATATCTGATGGCCGGCTAGGGGATGTTGCCCCAGTCGCGCCAGCTTGCGGTCGGTTTCTCGCCGAGAGCGTGGCCCGGCCCCGTCGAACGCCGCTGGTTGTCGGCCCGCTGGAGAACCCACCAGAGGACAAGGAAGACGAAGAACAGGACGCCGGACGCGATGGTCAGGCGCTTGATGCCGCGAGTGGATGCCCCCTCCCACGCATCGAGGGCGGAGTTGGCAAGATTGAGCGCCTCCGTCGGTTCGCCCGCCTGGAGTTTCGCGTCGGCCCTGTCGAGGTCGCCGGCGGGATCCATGAAGAGCAGACCGATGCGGCCGAGCATCCCGCCGTGGTAGTTCACCTGGGCGAGGCGAGCCTTCTCCAGCACCCGGACCGCGGTGATCTTGTCTTCCGCCGCTGCGAGAGCGGCGCCGGCCAGGGACTGGGCCTCATCGAAGTTGCCCGCGGTGTACGCCTCGACGGCGGCGGCGAACTTGGGCAGCGCGGGGGAACCTTCGGGCTCCTGGGCCATTCGCTCTTTTGCATCCTGGATGGCGAGCAGCACCTGCCGCTGGTATTCGACGGCAGACGCGGCGCCGGTGATGGGCTTGGTGCTCCAGGCCTGTTGAACGGCGCCGGTGGCGGGAAGTTCGAGCGATGCGGCAAGGGCCAGCATGGACTCGTACGAATCCAACACCGTCCCGGCCCGCTCGACCTGGCCAGTAATCGCCCCGAAGGTCCAGGCATCGAGGTTCGCCTGGATGTCCGACGGCAGCCCGCTGAGCCCCAGCGTGGCCGCGCGCGAGGTCAGGCCCTTCACCGTGTCGTGGGCCGCCCGCCGCTCCTGCAGGGCGCCGCTCGCGGACGAGGGGTTGAAGACCCAGCCGAGGAAGAGCGAGTCGAGGTTTGCGCCACTGACGCGCTCACCGGCGTCGATGAGCCAGCGGCCATCGAGAGGAAGCCGCTCGGGGTTGTCATCCATCATGGCGAGGACGGCCCGCATGTTTTCGCGCCCGCCGATCGCCTGTTCGAAGGCGAAGAAGAAGGCCCCGGACTTCCCGTACCAGTAGTCGGGGTTGGTGACTGACGAGCCGTTGTGCCAGAGGACGAGCGGGTCATTGACCCCGAACGACTGCCAGGGGCGGTTCACCGTCGGGTAGCCGAGTTGCGGGGCCAACACGCGGGTCGCGTATTCGGCAAGGCCCTCCCACATCCACGGCTCGGCGATGTTGTGGCCGGCCCACTGGTGGGCCAGCTCGTGGACGGTGATCTCCCTGTCGTAGCCGGTCCCGATCGTCAGGAGCACCTCGCCCTGTGTCGTGAACGCGAGACCTCCGGCGCCGAGAAGCAGGATGTGGCGAGACTGGCGCATGGTGAGCGTGGAATGCTCGATGTCGAACCCGAACAGGTCACGAAGGAGCGGCGCCGCAGCGGTCGCGGTGGCGAACTGCTCTTCGGCCCAGGCGCCGTCTCGGATGAAGTAGTGCAGCACAAGGTTGACGGGCCGGTCGCCCATCATGACTTGGCCCTGGTGGACGCCCTGCGTGCTGGGGTCGCTGATCGACTGGACATAGCCGTTGAAGGGGCTGACGAGGGCACGCTGACGACAGCGGTCGTCGGCGGCGGCGCAGCGCTTGAGCAGCGCCTGGTCTTCGGCATTGATAGCGATGAGCGTGGTCTCGCCGCAGATCCAGCGTTCGCGACCGGCCCCGGTGACGTCCTTCGGCTGGTCGGCGGCCTTGAGGCAGCCCGGGTCGAAATAGTTCTCAGCGGATGTCGGCACGTCGAGGTAAACGAACGAGCCGGGTCCCTGGCCAACGAAACGCGTCTCGATGACGCCCCGTTCGAGGCGGACCCATTCGCCCGACTGCGCCGGCACGCCGTACGTCATCACCAGCGATGTGGTCCCATTCGGCCTCAACGCCGAGGGGAGGGATACGGTGACCAGGGTGACGCCGTCGGGACCACCTTCGGCGAAGACTTCGGCCGGGAGGTTCTGTCCGTCTCGCTGCACGAGGATGTTCTGGGCGCCGGGCATGGCCCAGAGGTAGAAAACAGAAGCGGGACTGCCCCCGGCATTCTGGATCGTCGCTTCGACGGAGACCGAGAGGGTGCCGGATTCTGGATCGACCTCATAGAAGGAGTCGGAGGCCACGTTCTGTTCGACTGCGGCAACAGGGGAACCGGGCTCTAGAAGGGCAAGCGTCGCCACCAGGACGCCGAGAAGTGCCACGCGCCAAGCGTTCATATCGAAACAATCGGCAGTCGCTGAGGCGCTGAGCAGGCTAACGCAGTGGCATGACTGGAAATCGCGCCGTCCTTTACACGACAGGGATAACCGGCAACTGACGGCCTCTAAAGTGGAGGGACAAGCAGGCGACCGAAGGGACCGGCCACCCGGAGTGCCGCGTGATGGCCCGGGCTGCTCTTCCTGGGATTGGGTGTCGCGAGCCCCGGGGATGGTGCGCAGGCCGACCGGCCGCTCCCGCGCAGCCTAGCGCTGGTCCAGCGCCTCCTGGTTCTGGAGAATCCGCGCGCGCTGGGCACGGCCAGTTTCCACGAGCTTATCGAGGGCGTTGCGAATTTCTTCGAGTTCGTCATCGCCGAGGGGGGCCATCAGGTCTCTCGCATACTGGCGCGATTCCTCGCGGAGGGTGCTCACGGCCTGTCGCCCGCGCTCTTCGAGCCAGATGCGGATGCCACGCCGGTCGTCGGGGGCAACCTCACGGCGGATGAATTCGCCCCGTTCGAGCCGATCAAGCAAGGCGGAGACAGACGGGCGGGTAACGAGGAGCCGTTCGGCGAGGTCGGCATTGCTCAATCCCTCCTCCTGGGAGAGAAAGACAAGCATCCGCAGCTGGGTGACCGTGAGCCGTTCGAGGTCCCAGATGCGAAGGCGCATGGCATCGAGCAGCGCGCTGGCGCCGTAGAAGGAATCGACCGCGGCCTCCAGGCCGGGACGTTCTGTGCTCCCCATGGGTTCAACTATACGGGGTGCAAGCCGTGGGGAAAGGTCGGGCGAGACGGGGGTCGGATTGTTAGCGACGTACTAATGAGTTTGCTATAGTCTCGTCTTCAAGGGGGTATCGAATGAAATTCGGCATTTTCTACGAGCACCAGTTCCCGAGGCCCTGGGGCGAGGGCGACGAGCTGAAGCTGTTCCAGGACGCGCTTTCCCAGGTCGAACTCGCGGACCGCCTTGGGATCGACTTCGCCTGGGAGGTCGAGCACCACTTCCTCGAGGAGTACTCGCATTCTTCGGCGCCTGAGGTGTTCCTCGCGGCTGCGAGCCAGCGGACAAAGAACATTCGGCTGGGGCACGGGATTCGCCTGATGCCGCCAAACTACAATCACCCGGCACGCGTCGCTGAGGGCATCGCGACGCTCGATCTCGTTTCCAACGGTCGGGTGGAGTGGGGAACAGGCGAGTCGGCCTCGCGGGCGGAACTCGAAGGCTTCAACATCAACCCTGCCGAGCGGCGGGCGATGTGGCGCGAGACAACGGAGCAGGTTGCGAACATGCTCGCGATGGACCCCTATCCCGGCTTCGAGGGGCAGTACTTCTCGATGCCGGTGCGAAACATCGTGCCGAAGCCCGTGCAAAAGCCGCACCCGCCGATCTGGGTGGCGTGTTCGAACCGCGACACGATCCACCTGGCCGCGCAGCTTGGCATCGGCGCGCTGACGTTCGCCTTCGTTGACCCGGGCGAAGCGCGCAAGTGGGTGGCCGACTACTACGAGACCTTCAAGAACGAATGCGTGCCGATCGGTCACACGGTGAACCCCAACATAGCCATGGTGACCAGCTTCAGTTGCCACGCGGACGCTGAGGAGGCGTACCGGCGCGGCTTCGATGGGTTCAAGTTCTTCCAGTTTGGTTTGGGGCACCACTACGTGTTCGGGCATCACCAGCCCGGGCGCAGCGACATCTGGGCGAACTACACGGCGGTCAAGAACGCCATCGGCGAGGGCGAGTTGGACTTCCTCGGCGGCGGGACCGACGGCATCGGGACGCCCGACCAGTTGCGGGCGCACCTGCGGCGATTCGCCGACGCGGGAGTCGACCAGACCGTATTCATCCAGCAGGGCGGCAAGAACCGGCACGAACACATCTGCGAGTCGCTGGAGCTCTTCGCGTCAGACGTGATGGGCGAGTTCAAGGAAGAGGAAGTGGAGCGTGAGCGGCGCAAGCGGGATGATCTCGCGCCGTACATCGAGGCGGCGTTCAAGCGGAAGCAGTACATGAAGGAACTCGCAGACGAGGAGATCCCGACCTACCCGGCTTACGGCGCCATGATTGCAGAGGTGGACACCTCGCAGCTGGACGAGGCGGGCCGAGCCCGCGCGGAGCGCTGGAAGAAGATGCGCGAGGTACTCGCGAAGGCCTGACGGCCCGGAAGCGGGAAGATGGCCCCGGCAGGGGTCAGGCTGCGCGGAAGGTCCCGCGCTGTCGAATAAGATCTCATGCCGGGGTGGGGTGCCGGCGGGGAGCATGACGATGGAGCACGGGAATATCCGGATCTGCCAGCGCTGCGGCCTGCCCTACGACTGGCGGCGCTCGGCGAGCGGGTCTCTCAAGATGACCTATTGCGGATCGCTCTGCGAGAAAGCGGACCTCGGCTTCACGATCGAGACGCTGCTCGGCCGCCCCGTGGCGGCAAGGGAAACGGAGGCCGCGCTCCTC
>DATBWD010000055.1:0-3553 GCA_036515015.1 Tepidiformaceae bacterium | reverse complement strand
GACCCCCATACCGCCGAATGGGTTGCCGAATTCCTGCCGGCCGTGTTTCTCGTGGACTGGTGGCGCAACCGCTGGCTCCAGGCGGAGCGGGTCCACCGTATCCACCAGCTGAGCGACGCCCTGCCCACCCTCCACCAACTGGCGGAGTTGCGCTCCCCGGCGGCCGACTGAATCCCTATACTCACCGCGTGCAACTGCGCCTCACGCCCGAACAACTTGCGCTCCAGGCGGAAGCGCGCGGATGGCTGCGCTCCAACGTGACCGAGGACATGGAGGCGTTCCCCTATTCGGAAGAGGAGGAACCGGACCGCCTCCGGGCGTTCAACAGGAAACTCGCCGAGCGGGGCTGGATCGCACCCGCGTGGCCCGTGGAGTACGGCGGAATGGGATTGGGCGCCGTCGAACAACTCGTCTTCGGCGAAGAGATGGCCTACGCCCGCGCGCCCAACGGCGCCCGGGGACCGGCCGTGGGCTATGCCGGTCCGACCATCCAGATGTACGGCACCGATGAGCAGAAGAAGCGGCATCTTCCGGGGATCACGAACTGGGATGTCGTCTGGGCCCAGGGGTTCAGCGAACCTGGCTCGGGGTCGGACCTCGCGAGCCTCCAGACCACGGCGGTCCGGGATGGCGACGACTGGATCCTCAATGGCACGAAGATCTGGACAAGCCATGGCCACTACGCCGACTGGATGTACCTGCTCGCCCGCACCGATACCGAGGCGCCGAAGCACCGCGGCATCAGCTATTTCCTGCTCGACCTCAAGTCGCCCGGAGTCAGTTTCCGGCCGCTGCTGAACATGGCCGGGCGAAAGGGGTTTGGTCAGTTCTTCTTCGACCAGGTGCGCATGCCGCCGGATGCTCTGCTGGGTGAGGTGAACCGCGGCTGGTACCTCGCCACAACCACCCTCGACCTCGAGCGGTCGAACATCGCCAACGCGGGTGGAGCCCGGCGGACGGTCGACGACCTCGTGGCGTACCTTCGAGAAGCACCGTCACAGGCGACCAACACGCACCGGCATCGCCTCGCTGGGCATCGTGTCGAAGTGGAGGTGGCAACGATGCTCAGTTATCGCGTCGCCAGCATCATCGCCGGCGGTGGCGTGCCGAACCAGGAGGCCAGTCTCCTCAAACTGTTCCTGAGCGAACTGGACCAGCGCATCGCGAACACCGGGCTTCACGTTCTCGGTCTCCACGGTGCACTTATGCCGGGTTCACGCTTCGCCCGGCTTCGCGCCCAGTTCGCCCTGACCTATCTGACCACGGTCCCACGCACCATCGCCGGGGGAACGAGCGAGATCCAGCGGAACATCATCGCCACCCGGGGGCTTGGCCTGCCGCGCTGACCGATGCTCAGCGGCCCGGTGCGTCGCGTGCGAGGAGGACGCGCCGCAGGAGGATCATCGCCGTCAGCACTGCCCGGCGCTTCACGGCGGCCCTGCCCTGGTTCATCGACATCGAGAGCGACTGGACCCGGCCGTCAGGGTCAGCTACGGCCACATGGACGGTGCCGGGTGGCTTGCCTTCCACCGGGTCCGGCCCCGCCACGCCTGTGATCCCCACTCCGTAGTCGGTGCCCAGGCGAATGCGGACGGTGTTTGCCATTTCACCGGCTGTCTCGGGCGACACCACTCCGAACTCCTCGATGACCCGCGGGTCACAGCCGCTCTCGAGCTTGAGTTCGGTCCAGTAGGTCACGATCCCGCCCTTGAAGTAATCCGCAGCCCCGGACACGTCTGTGAGGGTGCTCGCCAGCAGCCCTCCCGTCGCGGACTCCATGGTCGAAAGCGTCTGGCGGTGCTCGGCGAACAGGGCGCGCAGCACACCTTCGAAAGTGTCTTCATCCTTGCCCCAGATGGCGGCGCCGAAGATCCGCTCCATCTCCTGCTCGACTGGCAGGATACGGTGCCAGGCCTCCTCTCGCGTCGATGCCTTCGCCCCGATTCGCAAGTGGACCCCGTCGGCCCGCGCGTAGGTCCCGATGCCGACGCCCGGCGTGTTGTAGAGCGGTTTGGCCATCTCGTCGACGGTGCCCTCGCCAATGCCGACAGTCTTGATCGTGCGGGTGACAAGCACCTCTCCGTTCGACCGCCGTTCGAGTTCGGGCCGCACCTCGTTGCCCCACATCCGCTCCATTTCGGGCGGGACGCCGGGCATGGAGACGATGATCCGGCCGTCCTTCTCGGTCCACCATCCCGGCGCGGTGCCGCGAGGGTTGTCGAGTGCCCGGGCGCTGGGGATGAGCCACGCCTGCTTGATGTTCGCTTCCGGCATCGGGTAGCCGCGGCTCTCGAACCAGCCTCGTAGGTGCCGCTCAAGGTCGGGGTCGACCTGAGGCTCCTCGCCGAGGAGCGCGGCGATGCCTTCGCGGGTCAGGTCATCTTCGGTGGGGCCGAGCCCACCGGTGGTGATGATGAGGTCCGAGCGCGACCAGGCTCGTTCGAGGGTGTCCCGGACGCGGCCGAGGTTGTCGCCCACAACGCTCTTGTAGTAGAGGTCGATGCCAAGTTCCGGCAACTGCTGGGCAATGTGGGCGCTGTTGGTGTCGATGATTTCGCCGAGCAGGATCTCGGTTCCGATGGCAATAATCTCCGCTTTCACCCGCCGGAGTGTACGTCCAAACGAAGGGCTACGGGTAGCGCGCGGCAGCGTGGCCCAACGCGGGCACTACACTCTGCTCGTGGAATCGCCCGTGACTCCCGGTGCCCGGCGTGACAGCGTGCGGCTCTTGACGACCCTCCGTGTCGTTCACCCGTTCCCGTCGTTCCTCGTTGCCGGGCTCACCGTGGCGCTCGTCCCGCTGGCGAACGCCGATGCCGGCCTCGGCCTCTACCTGTCGCTGGGCATCGGCATGCTCCTGTTCCAATTTGCCATTGGCCTCGTGAACGATCTGGTCGACTCAGCCGATGACCGCCTGACGAAGCCGTGGAAGCCAGTTGCGAGCGGCGCCATCTCACGGGCCACCGCGGTCCGGCTTGCTGTCGCCTGTGCTGGCGGCGGGCTTCTTGCGACGATCGGGCTCCCACTCGGGGCATGGCCCGTCGGGCTGCTGGGCCTGCTCTGTGGCCTGTCCTATGACGTGTACTTCAAGCGAACGGCCCTCAGCTGGCTCCCACTGTCGATCGCGTTGCCGCTCGTGCCGGCCTGGGTGTTCCTTGCGGTCGGGGAGTGGTCGTGGTTGCTCTGGTGGGCCTACCCGCTTGGCGCGCTCCTTGGCCCTTCGCTCTACTTCGCGAACCAGGCGCCTGACGTCCCGCCCGAGCGGGCGCTTGGGATGCAGGGTGCGGCGCACCGGGTCGGCGCCTCACGTTCGAGACTCATCGCGCTCACGCTGTTTGGGCTCGCTGCCTCGCTCGCCGTGCTGGTGTTGCTGGTGGAAGGGAGGGAGCAGGCGCTCTTCGCGGCGATAATCGCCATAGTGGTGGCGCTGTTCTCGCGTCGCTCGACCGCGCTCCTCGGGCGCGACGGGTTCTTTACGCTGCTGGCTGCCGGTGCGGCGCTGCTCGCCGCAGTGTTCGTTTCAGCCGCCTGAGTCGCGGTCCGCTTCGATTCC
>DATBWD010000054.1:0-2396 GCA_036515015.1 Tepidiformaceae bacterium | reverse complement strand
AGGGGCCGGTCACGGTAACCGTAATTACCCCCGGGGTCGGCACTTCGAACGAGGTCGCCTTCCTCGTGTATGACACGTGGAGCACCGTCCCAGGCGTCTCGAGAAACTAGCTACCAGCCATGTACCTCTGGGATGACCTCCGCGATGAGGCGGCGGGTCTGGGCGAGCATTTCGGCGTCGCTTGAGGCGATGGGGCGGAGGACGAATTTCGATACGCCGGCCTCCACGTACTCTCGTGCCCGGGCGAAGATCTCGTTCGCCCCTCCCACCGCCAGGTAGTCCGACGGGTCAAGGCCCAGGCCCGCGCGCTGGAGGGCCGCTGCCGTGCGCTGGACGGCCTCGTCATCGGCAGTTCCAAAGCGGAACGGGAATCCCGCACCGTAATGGTCTTCGTCGATTGTGCGACCGGCCTCTGCCGTCGCGCTCTTGATTCCCGCGATGACCGGTGCGACCTGGCGCGGCGTCTGGAGGCCGGCCAGCCAGCCCGTCCCGAGAGTTGCCGTCCGCCTGATCGCCGCGGGACTGCTCCCGCCGATCCACATTGGCAGAGGCCGCTGCACCGGTTTCGGCGAAATGGTCACATCCCGGTACCGGAAGTGGCGGCCTTCGAAGGTGACGTTATCCTCGCTCCAAAGGCGGCGCATGATCTCCAGCATTTCGTCGGCGATAGCTCCCCGGCCGGATGGCGCGCGACCCGTGGCCTTGAACTCCGGGGCCTGCTCGCCCCCAACGCCGAACGCGGGCAGCAGGCGGCCGTTGCTCAGGTAGTCCACCGTCGCGCACTCCTTCGCGAGGATGAGCGGGTCGCGCAGCGGCAGGACGGTCGCGTTCATCCCGAACTTGAGCCGTCGCGTCCGCCCGGCCAGTGCGCCGAAGACGGTCATCGGCTCCAGTTGCGGCTGGCTGGAGACGAGTCGCTCGCTCAGCCAGAGCGAGTCGACCAGGCTGTCCTCGCAGAGGTCGACCCATTCCCAGAAGCCGTCCGGCCCCGAGAATGGGAATCCCGCTATTCCAAGACCGATTCGGACGCTCATGGGTGTGCCTCACAAGCCGGGCGGGGTGCGGTCACTGGTAGCGTTCCCAGAGACCGCGAATGTGCTGATGAAGGCCGGGTTCGGCAGCCAGCAAGCCGCGCACGAATGGCTGCGGCTGGTTGAACCGAATAGGCTCCCCGAGGGCGTCCGTCACTCGCAAGCCGCTTGCGAGGCAGAGTGCCACGCCGGCGGCAACGTCCCACTCGTGCCGGCCGTAGCCGGTCAGGACTGCGCTCCCGGTACCCGAGGCGAGCAACGCGAGCCGGTAGGCGACGCTTCCCACCCCACGGCTCACCGCACCGGCCGGCAGCGGCGGGAGGTCGTCATAACCGTGTTCGTTTCGGCCGACAAGTACGTCGTACGGAGGCTTCGGGTCGCGGGCCTCCGCTTCGACTGCATCGTCGCAGGTCGCGGCGTGCAGTTCGTCGCTGGCCGGGTTGTAGACCACCCCCAGCACGGGCGCGCCCTCCACCACCAATCCCACGGAGATGGCGTACTCCGGGATGCCCATCAAGTACTCGCGCGTGCCGTCGATGGGGTCCACCACCCAGACGCGCTCCTTGCCCAGGCGGTCCGACGTGTCGACGTGCTCTTCGCTCAGCCATCCCGCATCGGGGAAGGGCCTGGTCAGGGCGTGGTGGAGCATCTCGGCCGCCCGAAGGTCGGCTTCCGAGACGAGTTCCCAGCCGCCCTTGTGGCCGTACCGCAGCCCGCTGTTGCGAAGGCGCAGCACTTCGGCGCCCGCCTCTCGCGCTGCGGCGACCGCGACCTTCAGTTCCTCATCGAACACAGGGCCATCTTTGTGCTGGCGCAGCGGAAAGGACAAGCGCCTATCCGAACGCCGCAAGGATCTCCTCGAACGCCTTCATTTGCCCGCCGCTTGTCGATGACGGGACGAGGATCGGCGTCTTCATTCCCGCGGCGAACCACGCCTCGAGTCCCTCCCGGACCTCGGAGGTGCTGCCGAAGAGCGTCGAGTCGGCCAGCCAGCGTTCGCTCATCAGTCCGGGGATAGCCTCACGGTTGCCTCCTTCGAGCGCCGCTTCGATCGCCTCCATCTCCTCGACGTAGCCCGCCTCTTTCCAGTAGTTCCGGTAGTTCGGCAGCATCACATAACCACTCAGCACCCGCTTCATCACGTTCATCGCCGCCGAACGATCATTGTCGTCGATGCAGGTCGGGATCATGTTACCGATGAAGAAGTCGCCTTGCCGCAGATCGGTTGGGATGGGACTGAGCGAGTCGGCCATGTGTGACCGCGACGCGTTCGCCCACACCGCACCCTGGGCAACCTCGACCGAGAGCGACACCATCTTCTTGCGGAGTGTCGCGAGGACGATCGGCGGCAACTCGCCGGCGTGC
>DATBWD010000053.1:0-20810 GCA_036515015.1 Tepidiformaceae bacterium | reverse complement strand
TTCATGGTGGGCATTTAGCCACAGTTCGCGCGCGGCCGCATTACTCGAAGGTGCCGAGTCCGGCCCTCAGGCCTCGGCAGTCGCGTACTTCGCGCGCTTTGTGGCGCGGTTGCGCGTCACCTCGTCGAGCTCGGCCTTCCGCAGCCGGATCGACCTTGGCGTCACCTCCACCAGCTCGTTGTCCACGATCAGGGAGAGGCTACGTTCCAGGCTCGGCGGAGACGGAGGGGTCAGCTTTACAGCGATATCGCTCGTCGAACTGCGGATATTGGTCAGCTTCTTGGCTTTGCAGACATTCACCAGGATGTCGTTCTCGCGGGCGTGGAGGCCGACCACCATGCCCGCGTACACGTCGGTGCCGGGCTCGATGAAGAGCATGCCGCGCTCCTGGGCGTTCGCGATGCCGTAGCTCAGTGCCGTGCCCGACTCGGCGGCGATGAGAGCCCCGCTTCGAACCTGCGCGATTTCGCCCGCCCACTCCCGGTAGCCCAGGTATTCGGCGTTGAGGATTCCTTCCCCGCCCGTCGCGCTGATGAACGTGTCGCGAAAGCCAATCAGTCCACGTGTTGGGATTTCGAAGTCGAGCCGTACATCGCCGTCGCGGTCGGTGTGCATCCCGACCATGCGGGCGCGGCGCCCCGAGAGCGTCTCGATCAGCACCCCGGTCGCGGACTCAGGCGCCTCGATGTAGAGCCGTTCATAGGGTTCTTCCGTCCCTCCCGGACCACGGCGAAGGATCACCTCGGGCCGGGTGACGGCGAACTCATATCCTTCGCGGCGCATCGTCTCAACGAGGATGGCCAGGTGCAGTTCTCCGCGGCCGCTCACGATGAACGCGTCCGCCGTTTCTCCCTCTTCGACTCTCAACGCAACGTTCGTCTCGACTTCCCGGAACAGCCGCTCACGCAACTGACGGCTGGTGACGAACTGACCTTCGCGACCGGCGAACGGGGAGTCGTTGACCCGGAACGTCATCTTCATCGCGGGTTCCTCGATGTGGATGACTGGCAGGGGTTCCTCGACAGCCGGTGCGGCGAGCGTCTCGCCTATCAGGATGTCGCCGACGCCGGTGATCGCCACGATATCGCCGGCAGTGCCTTCGCTGAGTTCGCTGCGGCCGAGTCCTTCGAAGCCGTACACTTGCGCGACTCGATGGGTCGTTCGCTCGCCTGCGTGGTCGAAGCGCACGATCGCATCGCCCGGCCGCACGAACCCATCCCTGATCCGGCCCACGGCAGTGCGCCCGCGATAACTGTCATAGGTCAGTGACGTCACCAGCATGCGGAACGGCGCCTCCGGGTCCGTAAGCGGCGCCGGGGTGTGGTCGACGATAGCCTGAAACAGCGGCTGCATGTCACCGGAGGTTGCCCCGGGCTCGCGTGAGGCGTAACCATCGCGTGCGTTTGCGTAGAGCACGGGAAAGTCGAGCTGGTGGTCCTTGGTCGCGAGGTCGAGAAAGAGGTCCGATGTCTCGTGGACTACCTCGTCGATACGTGCGTTCGGCCGGTCGATCTTGTTCACCACTACGATGGCGTGGAGGCCGAGTTCAAGGGCTTTCCGAAGCACGAATTTGGTCTGGGGCATCGGCCCTTCGACTGCGTCCACGAGTAGCAGGCAGCCGTCGGCCATGTTGAGGACTCGCTCCACCTCTCCCCCGAAGTCTGCATGGCCCGGGGTGTCGATGATGTTGATCTTGACGCCGCGGTAAGCGACCGAGGCGTTCTTCGACATGATGGTGATGCCCTTCTCGCGTTCGAGAGGGTTTGAGTCGAGGATCAAATTCCCGACGTGCTCGTTCGCCCGGAAGATGTTCGACTGCTTCAGGAGGGCGTCGACGAGCGTGGTCTTGCCATGGTCGACGTGGGCGATGATCGCGATGTTACGAATGTCCGGACGGCGGGATTCCATTCGATCCATGATGCCGGAGTGCGCGGCAGAGGTATAGGAGGGACACGCGTCTGCGATTTTTGCGCTTTCGCTCCCATTGAGCGCACACTGAAATCACGAATCTTCCCGGGGATGACCGCCATGAGCATCGACCGCATAGAAAACATCATGCCCTTCGTGATCGAGTCTGACGGCCGCCGCGAGCGCGCCTACGACATCTACTCACTGTTGCTCAAGGAGCGCATCGTCTTCCTCGGCACTCCCATCGACGCGATGATCGCGAATGTCATCATCGCCCAACTGCTCTACCTGGCCCGCGAAGACGACGAGAAGGACATCATGATGTACATCAACTGCCCGGGGGGCAGCGTCACGGCCGGGTTGGCGATCTATGACACCATGAACCTCATCCGTCCGAAGGTGTCGACCGTATGCATCGGCCTCGCCGCGAGCATGGGGACGGTCCTCCTGACCGCCGGCGCGAAGGGCAAGCGCTTTGCCCTGCCTAACTCGACGGTCCATCTGCACCAGGTCCTCGGCGGTGCGCAGGGCCAGGCGCGGGACATCGAGATCCAGGCGCGCGAGACGCTCCGGCTCCAGCGAGTACTTCGGGGAATCATCGCCGAGACGACCGGCCAGCCAATGGAACGGATCGAGCACGACACCGACCGCGACTTCTGGATGGACCCGCAGGACGCGCGTGCCTATGGGCTGATCGACGAGATCCTTGAGCGGCCGTCCCAGGCCGCTGCGGCCGTCAACCAGAGCCCGAACGGCTCAGAGGCTTAGCCAGCCGGATCAGCGCGGAGCCGCGATGCGGTCGGTCCCCATGTAGGGCCGCAGGACTTCCGGGATCTCAATCGAACCGTCCTCCCGCTGGTAGTTTTCCATGACCGCGATGAGCACGCGGCCGGGGGCCAAACCGGAGCCATTCAGCATGTGCGGATAGCGAGTGCCCGTTTCGGGCGCCGGCCGATAGCGGATGTTCGCCCTGCGTGCCTGGAAGTCGAGGCAGTTGGAAACGGAACTCACTTCCATCCACTCTCCCTGCCCGGGCGCCCAGACCTCGATATCGAATGTGCTGGTGGCGTTGAAGCCGACGTCACCCGAGCACAGTTGGACGACCCGGTAGGGAACGCCCAGCAATTCCGGCAATGACCGCGCTCGCGCGACCAGCCTCTCGAACTCCTCCGCACTCTGCGCTGGTTCGCAGTAGACGAACATCTCCACTTTTTCGAACTGGTGGACGCGCTTGATCCCCCGCACGTCGCGGCCGGCGCTCATCTTTTCCCGGCGGAAGCACGGGGTATGGGCCACGAGACGGATGGGGAGCTCATCCGGCGGGATGATCTCGTCACGGTAGAGGTTGACGAAGGGTACCTCGGCCGTCGGGCTGAAGAAGTAATCCTCTTCGGCGTCGCGGTAGAGGTTTTCGCGGAACTTCGGGAGCTGCCCCGCTGCGTAGAGCGACGCCTCGGTCAGCATGTCGGGCAGGTAGCACTCGGTGAAGCCCGCCTTCAGGTGTTCATCGAGGAAGAACTGGATGAGCGCCCGGTGCAGCCTCGCCACCGCCCCGCGCAGGACGAAGAACCTGGAGCCGGACATCTTCACGCCCCGCTCGAAGTCGATGCCGCCCAGTGCGGGCCCAAGTTCCCAGTGGGGCCTGGGCTGGAAGTTGAAGACAGGAAGATCGCCAACCGTCTCGATGACGACGTTCCCGCTTTCATCCGTCCCCTCGGGCACACCCGGGTCGAGGATATTGGGGACTTCGTAGAGGAGGCCCTGGAGTTCCGCATCGACCACCTTCAGGCGGCCCTCAAGCTCGCCAAGGCGGGCGCCGACAGCGCGCATGGCCACGATCCGCGTCTCGCGCTCGTTGGCGTCCGTCGATGCGCCGATCGCCTTGCTGGCCGTGTTCCGCTCCGCGCGAAGGGCCTCCACCTGTCCGAGGAGGCCGCGCCGCTCTTCGTCGAGTTGAAGAATCCGATCGATCGGCGCGGGCGTGTTCCTCAGGATCAGGTCGCGCTTCACCCGCTCGGTGTTCTCGCGGATGTACTGCACGCTAAGCAATCAGGGCCTCCTTCGCAGCAGCATCAATCGCTCGCACGCCCAGCAGCCGCACATCTTCGGCGACGGACACCGGTTGCCCGTCGGGGCCGGGAAGCGTGCAAGGAATCTCCAGGGTCGCGGCGTCGACCCAGGCGAAGATCGTCGCGTCAGGGATGGGCGCATCGAAATCGACCGGCTCGACCGCTCGCGTGAAGTACACGTGGTCGATGTGCTGGTGGAAGGGCTGGTCGTCACGCACGATGTCCTCGATGAGTATCACTGCCGGGGGAGGGAGGACTACCGGGCCCTCACAGCGCACGAGGTCGGGGGGCGGGATGATTTCCACTTCGAGTCCGCTCTCTTCACGCGCCTCGCGGAGTGCAGCCTGGACGGGGTCCTCGTTGAGTTCGCAGTGGCCGCCCGGTGGGAGCCACATCCGGAGCTTCCGGTGCCAGAGCATGAGCGTGCGCCCACGGCTGACCACATAAGCTGTCGCGGTGTGGTGTCGCTCCAGTGGGTTCACGTCGGCTGATGCCCCGCTCATCAGTCCTTCACCGTCTTGTGCTGGGGGAAGAGGATCACGTCCCTGATGCTGGGCTGCCCGGTGAGAATCATGACAAGCCGGTCAACGCCCATCCCGAATCCGCCCGTCGGGGGCATGCCGTGTTCGAGCGCGAACAGAAAGTCCTCGTCGACCAGTTCGACCTCGTCGTCTCCGGCGGCCTTGAGGAGTAACTGCTCTTCGAAACGCAGCCGCTGGTCGACCGGGTCGTTCAGTTCGGTGTAGGCGTTGCCGGCTTCGAAGCCGCCGATGAACACCTCGAATCGCTCGACCAGCCGGGGGTTGTCAGGCTTGCGCTTCGCGAGCGGCGACAGTTCGACGGGGTAATCGAGCAGGAATGTCGGCTGTATCAGCTTCGGTTCAACGTAGTGCGACATCGCCTCATCGACGAGTTTGCCCCATCCCGCCACCGAAGGAAGAGTGAGCCCGCGGCGTTCCAGTTCGGGCCGAAGTGTCTCAGCCGTGGAGTACTCGTCGATGTCGAGGTCACCGTAGTCGCGCAGGGCGTCGTGCAGTGTGAGGCGGTGCCAGGGCGGAGTGAGGTCGATCTCGTTCCCCCTGAACTCGAACCGCATGCTGCCGAGAGCCTCTTCAGCTACGGTGGCCACCATCTCTTCGGCCATGGCCGCGACGCCGATGTAGTCGGAATAGGCTTCGTACACCTCCAGCATTGTGAACTCGGGGTTGTGCTTCATGCTCATCCCTTCGTTGCGGAAGTTGCGGCCAATCTCGTAGACGCGGTCGAACCCCCCGACCACCAGGCGCTTCAGGTGCAGTTCAAGACTGATGCGGAGGAACCGGTCCTCCTCGAGCGTGTTGTAGTGAGTGGTGAATGGCCGCGCTGCCGCGCCTCCCGCCGACTCCTGCAGGATCGGCGTCTCCACTTCCAGGAACCCTCGGTCATCGAGAAACCGCCGAATCGCTGCGACGACCTTGCTGCGTGCGGTGAACGTCCGCCGGGTCGCTTCGTTGGCCATCAGGTCTAGGTAACGGCGCCGCTGGCGCAACTCCATGTCGGCGAGGCCGTGGTACTTCTCTGGTGGAGCATGGAGCGCCTTCGTCAGCATGGTCCACGACGTTGCGCCCACGGTAGGCTGGCCGGTGCGCGTCCGCATGGGCTCGCCGTCAACGCTGATGAAGTCCCCGAGGTCCACAAGGCGAAGGAGCTCGTATTGGCCCTCGGCGAGCTGGTTCTGACGGAGCAGGGCCTGGATGCGACCGGTCCCATCCTGCAGGTCGATGAAAGTTGCCTTGCCCATCTCCCGCCGGGCGACGACACGTCCCGCGACTGAGATCGCTCCCACTGCGGTCTCGCCTGTGTCGGGCGGCAGGCTCTCGACGAGCGTGGTAGCAGCAGCGGCGGTGTGGGTCCTCCGGGCGCGGGTGGGATACGGATCAACGCCCGCCTCGCGGAACAGTTCCACCTTCCGGATCCGTTGCGCCATCAGTTCGTCCAAGGAGAGCCTCCGTTGGCCATACGACGAGGCCGCCTCGAGGGCGGCCCGCATGGGTTTTGACCTGGCCGGGCCGGGACAGGTTCAGTCTATCTTGATTACCTTCACTTTGATGACGCCTCGCGGGACATTGACGTCGACCACGTCGCCAACCGAACGACCCAGCAGGGCTGCGCCGACCGGCGATTCGTTCGAGATCTTGCCCTGTGAAGGGTCGGCCTCTGGTGCACCGACGATCTGATAGTGACGCCGCTCGCCGTCCTGTTCCACGTGGACGCCGCTACCGACCACCACCCGGCCGCCCGCGTGGGCAGTGTTTTCGTCGATCAGGGTTGCCCGTCGAAGGATGTCCTCGATTTCAAGGATTCGCCCCTCGAGCATGCCCTGCTCCTGCTTGGCGTCGTCGTATTCAGCGTCGTTCTGGCTGGTGCCTTGCTCCTGCGCGTTATGGATGCGCTCCGCCACCACACGCCGCTGGCGGCGCAGTTCTTCGAGGTCGGCTTCCAGCTTTGCTTTTCCTTCACGCGTCAATGGAACGGGCTTATCAGTCATGGCGTACCCTAGGGAGGAATGCGCGGCCAACAAAAATCGACTGAGGGCCGCAGACGCCTCAGTCGTGGGTAGTATACCGATCGCGGACTGCAGGCCGCAACGAACCTCAAGCAGCGAGGAAACCCGTTGACATCCGAACGAGAGCCCGTCCAGCGCGAGCGGCGCGCAATCGATGGCCTCGACTGGTCGGTGCCAGCGGAACCAGGTACCCCGCCCGCCCATACCGGCCCGGTGGCGCCGGCGCCCGTCGCGGCCCGGTCGGGCCGTCCCGTTCGAGCTGGCTGGGTCGTTGTGCTGGCACTGCTGGCCGGTCTCACCGGTGGTCTCGTCTCCGGCCTGCTCATCGGTGTCGTGTTCGACGACAGCGGAGGCGCGCCGGTCAACGGCGGCACCGGTAACGGCCTGACGGTCGAGCACACGAGTGCCGTACGCGACGCAGCGGCAAAGGCGCGTGCGAGCGTCGTGCGCATTGAAAGCACGCGGCGCACAACCAGCGGGGTCGTCCAGGACGTTGGAAGTGGTGTCGTGCTCGACACTGACGGCCACATCCTGACCAACGCGCACGTCGTGCTGAACACCGAAACGTTGACCGTGTTCCTCGCGGATGGAAGCGAACGGAAGGCGATCATGATCGGTCACGACTACCCATTCACCGATGTCGCCGTACTCCAGATCGGTCCCGGCGGACTCGAGCCGGTGGAAATTGGTGACTCAGCTGCCCTGGCGCTGGGCGAGACGGTGCTGGCAATCGGCAACCCCCTCTCCGACTTCGAAGGGTCCGTGAGCGTTGGTGTGGTCAGCGGCCTGAACCGGCGCCGCACGTTCGATGGCGTCGTGCAGCCAGACCTCATCCAGACGGACGCGGCGGTCAACCAGGGCAACAGCGGCGGCGCACTGGTGAACCTTCGAGGAGCATTCGTGGGCATGCCGACATCCGTGGTGCGCGAGTCGCGTTCAGGCCAGCCAGTGGAAGGCATCGCGTTTGCACTGCCGAGCGCCCGGGTGCTCGAAATCGCCCGCGGCATCATCGCCGAAAGCGGCGCGTATCCGCGGCCCACGCTCGCGATCGAGCACCTCGATCTCACACCGGATGTCCTCGCGCGCGCCCCTCGCCTGGCCGTTGAGGAAGGCGCACTGGTCACACAGGTTAGCCCGGGCGGGCCGGCCGATGCCGCCGGGATACAACCCGGAGACGTCATCACCGGTATCGGCGGCGAACAGGTCGACCGGCAAAACCTGCTCCTGAATGTCCTGCTGCGGTTCAACCCGGACGACACGGTGCGGGTTGTCCTCAACCGAGACGGCCGCATAATCGAAGTCGAGGTTCGCCTTGGCAAACGTGGGTAAGAACGTCAGCAGGCTGGTGGGGGCAGGCGCTTGACGCGGCGGGGCGGAGCACCGTACCTCGCCGTGCCCAACCGGGGCGGTCTCTACGGAGGGGGCGGGGGCTACCGGCGGCTCGTGACGCTCGGGGCGGTCGTACTCGGAGTCGTGGTCCTCGGCTGGTTCCTTCTCACGCGAATGCTGGGAGGCGATTCCTGCACCACCTCCTATTGCCCATCGGGAAAAGGATCGGACGCACCCGAGGGGTACACATTCGTCAGCAAGGTTTACGAATTCAATGCCGAGCAGACGGCCGTACCACCGGGGACCGAAGCTCGCGTGTCGCTGCCACTTCTGGACGCCACGACCGATGGCCGGAACCTCGCGTTCTATCGCTTTGTGGAAACGACCGGTGCATGGGAGCCTCTCGGGCCGGCCCTCCTCGACGCTGGCGGAGAGACTGTCTCAGCAACCCTCCCCGAGCCTCCGCCGGTAATCGCGGTGATGCGCCGGCTGCTCCCGGCGGGCCACGTTGTGGCCTACCTGCCGCACAACGGCACCCTGCATCCTGAAGCACAGGGGCGCATCACCGTCCTCCACTCATTCGACTTCACGCCGAGTTCCGACGGCACCATCGCGGGCGAGCTGACCCCGGTCGCTGCTTCAGGCGACTTCGCGTTCTATCCCGTGATCTCGGCTGGAGCGAGCCAGCGGGGCAGCATTCCGATCGTCAGCAACATCCTGGCCGACGGCCAGAACCGCTCGCGACACGTCCAGGAGATCGTCCGGCTGGTTGCCGAGCGCCAGTTAGGCGGCATCGACATCGCCTACCTGGACCTCGCGCCCGATCAGCGGACATCGTTCTCGCTCTTCGTGAGCGAACTCGGGCAGGCGCTTCGCGCGAACGGGAAGGTGCTCACCCTGACGCTCCCACCGCCGATGAAGGTGCAGGACCGGATCGATGAGGGCGCCTACGACTGGCAGGAACTCGGGAAATCGGCCGACATCCTGAAGATCTGGCCGTATCGCGACCAGAGCACCTATCGGCGGGACATGCCGGCGATCATCGAACACCTCACAACCCGCGTTGAGGTGAGCAAGCTGGTGCTCACGGTGACGCCATACGCCACGGAGAAGACGATCGAGGGGCTCTCGACCATGACGCTCGCCCACGCGATGAGCATCGCGACGCGGCTGGATGTTCAGACAGGCTCGGACCAGAAGATTGAGGCTGGCAGCAACGTCCTTATCGTGGCAACCAACATCGATAGGGACGAGAACCTGAGCGGCGTGCTCTGGGACGCTCGCGCAGCCTCGGTGGGTTTCACCTACAAGTCCGACGGTCCTCGGACAGTGTGGATAGAGAACTTCTTCAGCATCGGCTTCAAGCTCGAGTACATCTACCGGCACAAGCTTGGCGGGGTGGCTGTCGAAGACGCCAGTGATAACGTCTACCTGGGCAACATCTGGACGGCACTCGTGCCATTCATCGCGAGCGGCCAGCCGATCCTTATGCAGCCAAACCCATCGGACCTGGTGCCCTTCTGGAAGCCGCCGGAAAAGGGTAGTTACGATGGCGGAGAGCGCGCCGGCCAGCGTGGCTCGGTCCGCTGGGCTACGCCAACGGAGCCGGGGACCTACACGATTAGCCTCCGGCTGAGCGACGGCGTGAACTTCTTCGAAAACGAGATAACGGTCACGGTTGAGGCCAGGTCTAACCGGGCACCGGTCGAGTCGAGCACCCCAACACAGGGCACGGGGTAACCCCGTGGCCGCCGCCAAACTGCGCATCACCGGCGGCTCCGCCCGGGGCCTGCCCATCAGCGAACCGCGCGGACTTCGCCTGCGGCCAACCTCCGGCCTGGTGAGAGAAGCCATCTTCAACATACTGGGCGACCGCGTGACCAGCGCGACGGTGTTGGACCTGTTCGCCGGCACTGGCGCGCTCGGCATCGAGGCGCTGAGCCGGGGCGCCACGCGGGCTGTGTTCATCGACGCCGCCCAGGTGTCGTGCCAGGCGATCCTGCAGACGCTGGCGCGCGCCGGCTTTTCGGGGTCGGCAATAGTCCTCCGTGGGCGGCTGCCGGGCGCGCTTCGAAATGTCTCCGAGCAGTTCGACATCGTGACAATGGATCCGCCCTACGATTCGGAGGCAGCCGAGCCGACGCTGGTCGAGATCCACGAATTCGTACAGCCGGGCGGTGTAGTCGTCTACGAACACGGAAGCCGTTACAATCCGCCAGAACGCCCGGCTGGATTGCGCCTGCTCGAGCGACGTGTCTACGGCGATAGCGCAATCGCGCTATATGAACATCAGGAGGGGTAATGAGGATCGCAGTTTTCCCGGGCGGCTTTGACCCGGTTACAAACGGCCACCTGGACCTTGTCCGCAGGATGACGCATCTCTTCGACAAGGTGATTGTTGCCGTGGTGAAAGGCCGCGAAAAGGGCTCCATGTTCACCTGGAACGAGCGCATCGAAATGTTCGTCAGAGCAGTGGAGGACATGCCGAGCGTCGAAGTCGAAGGTTTCGATGAAATGACAGTGGAGTTCGCCCGCCGTAAGGGCGCGGTGGCACTGGTCCGTGGAATCCGCGCGGTCAGCGACTTCGAGGCGGAGTTCGACATGGCGCTAATGAACCGCAAGATGGCGCCACACCTCGAATCCGTTTACCTGATGGCAAACCAGGACTTCCTCTACATCAGTGCGAGTCGAATTCGCGAAGTGTCTAAACTGGGTTATGACGTAGCCGACCTCGTGCCACCACACGTGCGTGCGGCAATCCGCCAAAAACTCGGATACTCGTAGAGGAGCGCCCACAGGGGCACGCGTGGAAATCCTCGATCTCATCGACACGCTTGAGGAACTCGTCGTACAAGCACGACGATTACCCGTTGGTGGGAACCTTGTGGTCGATCGAAAACGGATGCTCGACGTGATCGATCAGATGCGTTTGTCGGTTCCAGCTGACCTGCGAGAAGCGGCGCGAATCATCGAGCTTCGTGACCAGGTTCTGGAAGAGGCGCACCAGGCGGCACGGCAGTTCAGCCAGAAAGCGGAAGAGGAGCGAGCGAGACGCCTCGAAGAAAGCTCCATTATGCGGGAGGCGCAGGAGCGGAGCCAGGCAATGCTAATTGACGCAGAAGCCCGCGCGCGCCAGGTGGTAACCGAAGCGAATGCTACCGCAGCATCGTATCTCAGCGAGGCAGCAGAGGCCGCCGGAAAGCAACTCGACGACGCCGATCAATACGCGCTAGAAGTACTCCGCCGGCTTGAGAACCAGCTGCAGGCGTTCCTCGAGTCGATCCGCATGAGTATCGGGAGCCTTCAGGAAAAACGATAGGACAACCACAAAAAGAGTGACACCGGTTGTCGTTATACTGTATTCTCCTGCAGTGACCATTGGAGCCCTTTTACCGCTTTAGCAAGGGTTCAGTCGGCTCAACACGAGAGATAAGGTGCAGGAGAGAAATGGCAGAGTTCACAACGGTTTCAGAAGCCGATGCTCCCAGGCCATCCCGGCAAACCGGCAGGCTTGCAGCGCGTATGCGCGAATACGAAAAGTACGTTTCCAGCGTCCCCAACGGTAAGGTTGGACGGCTCGTACCATCCAAAGGGGAAACACCGCGCGGCATCGCGCTGCGCATCGGCCGGGCGGCCCGTCGCACAAACAAGATGGCCAACACATGGGTGGTCGACGGGACAGTCTACTTCACCATCTCGTAGGACCGTCGATGCGGCAGGATCAGGCCGGAGAGGCCTCCAGTTCGTGGAGGCCCCGGTCTAACGTTACCCCCGCTGTCGCGCTAGCGGGCTGAGGCTGAGTTGCCTGCGCGCTCGTCGGAGGAAACAAGGGCGAACGACGGCAGGTCGCGGGCACGGCCCGCACGGCCGTTGCCAGCCGCCTCCTCTTCCGGCGCCGGTGTCTCGCGCCGGCTCCGGCTCGCCGGGACCACCGGCGGCGCCGCTTCGGCACCCGAAGTCTCAACGTTGCCGCTCACCGTGGCGCCTTCCTGGACCACGAGCGTCGCGGTCCGGATGGTCGCGCTGACGACGGCCGAGGATTCGATTGTGAGCTTCCCCGTACAGGAGAGTTCGCCCTCCACCCGGCCCCGCACCGCGACGTCATGGGCCTGGACGCGCGCCTTGGCAACCGCGTCGCGTTCGACGGTAAGCTGGCCTCGGCAGATCACCTCGCCGGTGATGCTTCCGAAAATCCGCAGATCTTTCTGGGTCTCATACTTTCCATCGAAGCTCGAATGAGCATCGATGACGCTTTCGATCCCCAGGCCACCTGCCTCGGCAACGGGTCCCGGCTTCTGCTCAGCCGGCGATTGCAAGGGTTCACGCCGCCAGGGGGTGCGGACTTCGTCGTCGCGGCCGACAGCCATTTCCGGCGTGTGCTGAATGTTGGTCTCCTCGAAGGCATCGCCCTCGGGGTACTGTGACTCGCGCGGATTCTTCTTGAGCATTTGCCCCTCCAATGGTTCGTTCAGGCGGCCGGGCACGGCCGACGGTTTCAGGGCGCTCTTGGCACGATAGACGCGTGACGTTTCGGTGTCCAGCGATTAAGAAAACGCTATGTAAATAATCCGGGCCACCCGTTCGCGACCCTCGGACTGGTTCAGAGCACCACGTTCACGAGCTTGCCGGGCACCACGATCACCCGTTTTGGGTCCTTTCCTTCGAGCCATTCCTGGATCCGGGGCGAGGCGAGGGCGGCTGCTTTCGCCTCCTCCTCGCCGGCATCGGAGGAGAGGAGGATCTTGTCCCGAACGCGGCCGTTCACCTGCACCACGAGTTCCATTTCCTCGTCCCGGGCCAGTTCTGGATCGAACTCCGGCCAGGGGTGCAGGTGGATGCTGTAGGGCAGTCCCAGCCGCTCCCAGAGTTCCTCGGTGATGTGGGGCGCCAGCGGCGCGGTAAGCAACACCGCCGTGCGAGTTGCCTCCTGCCACGCCAGGCGGTCGACGGGGCCCTGTTCCCGAGCCCGTTGCATGGCCGTGCTGTGCTCCATCAGCCGCGAAATCATCGTGTTGAAACGAAGGGCCTCGATGTCCTCGGTAGCCCGTCGAATCGTCTTGTGCGTTATGCGCCTCAGTTCGCGGGCTGCCGCCGATCCCGGCTCATCCGCCAGCGGCGCCTCCTCGACGATGAGCGACCAGAGCCGGTTCAGCCAGCGGACGATGCCCGCCATGCCCGTCGGGTTGTAGGGTCCGCCCTGGTCCCAGGGGCCAACGAACATCAACTGGCACCGGAACGCATCGGCTCCCCAGCGGTCGACCTGCTCGTCGGGTGCGACCACGTTCCCGCGGCTCTTCGACATGCGGTTCCCGTCGGGCCCGAGGATCACGCCCTGGTTGAACAGCCGCAGCATCGGCTCGTCGCCTTCGACCACGCCCATGTCCCTGGCCGCCTTCCAGAAGAACCGGGTGTAGAGCAAGTGCATCACAGCGTGCTCCCCGCCCCCGGTGTACTGGTCCACGGGCAGCCACTTACGGGCCGCTTCGCGCGATACCGGCCGCTCGGGATTGTGAGGGTCCGCGTAGCGCATCTGGTACCAGCTCGAACACATGAAGGTGTCCATCGTGTCCGTCTCGCGCCGGGCGGGACCGCCGCACTCGGGGCAGGTCACGTTCACCCACTCCGGGATTTGCGTCAGCGGCGACTGTCCCGTCGGCTCGAAAGTCACCCCTTCAGGCAGCAGGACGGGGAGATCGGCTTCGTCCACCGGGACGATCCCGTCGCGCTCACAGTGGATCATCGGGATGGGTGCTCCCCAGTACCGCTGTCGAGAGATGAGCCAGTCCCGGAGCCGATAGTTCACCGTTCGCTCGCCGATGCGGTGCTGTTCGGCGAAGCTGACAACAGCGGAGAACGCCTCCTCATCGGGGGTCCCGTCGAACTGACCGGAGTTGATCATGCGAGTGCCGTGTTCGAACGCGGCCGCGAGCGGCTTTGTGACGTCGATCTCGGGGTGGTCGAACACGGGGACGATGGGGAGCCCGAATCGCGTGGCGAATTCGAAGTCGCGCGTGTCGTGGGCAGGAACTGCCATGACGGCGCCGGTCCCGTAGGTGACCAGTACGTAGTCGGCAATCCAGATGGGAATGCGCGCGCCGTTAAAGGGGTTGATCGCATACGCGCCCGTGGGAACGCCGGTCTTCTCCCTCTCGGTCGAAAGGCGCTCGATCTCCGTCTGGCGGTTCGTGGCCCGTACATACTCGTCCACCGCGGCCCGCTGCTCGGGTGTCGTGATCCGGTCGACGAGCGGGTGCTCCGGCGCGACAACCATGAAGGTCGCGCCGTAGACGGTGTCGGGGCGAGTCGTGAAGACGCGAAGCTTCTCATCGATCCCGGGGACGTCCACCGTGAAGCCAAGCAGAGCGCCCTCCGACCGGCCAATCCAGTTGGTCTGCATTGTGCGAATGCGCTCGGGCCACTCGATGCCTTCGAACTTGAGCAGTTCCTCGGCGTAGGCCGTGATTCGGAAGAACCACTGCGTCAGGAATCGCCGCTCGACCACGTCATCGGAGCGTTCGCACCGGCCATCGACGACCTGTTCATTGGCCAGGACGGTCTGGCAGCCGGGGCACCAGTTCGCGGCCGCCTCGGCGCGGTAGGCGAGTCCGCGCTTGTAGAGTTGCAGGAACCACCACTGGGTCCACTTGTAGTAGTCCGGGGAACTGGTCACCACCTCGCGAGCCCAGTCGAACCCGGCACCCATGCGGCGAAGCTGCCCTCGCATGCGTTCGATGTTCGCGTTGGTCCATTCCGCAGGGTCGACTCCGCGCTTGATTGCGGCGTTCTCCGCCGGGAGACCGAACGAATCGAAGCCCATCGGGAACATGACGTTGTAGCCGCGCATTCGGCGGTACCGCGCCGCGACATCCGGCGGCGCCATTGCGTACCAGTGCCCTGTATGAAGGTCGCCGGAAGGATAGGGGAACATCGTCAGGGCGTACCACTTCGGTCGCGGGTCATCGTCGGACGCGTGGTACAGGTCGTCCGCTTCCCAGCGGTCTCGCCACTTGGATTCAACAGCATGATGCTCGTAACGGTCAGCCACGATTCTGCACCTCAGTAGCAAAAGTCATCAGGGGAAGAGACCGGCGCGAGGTGGCCGGCCCAAGAACGGGAACGCCCCGCCGGCTACGCGCCGCGGGGCGGGATAAGGGCGAGCAACTTCCGGGGACGCGGTAAGACCACCGTGGGAGCCGGCTGGATGAAGGGCTGGCGGTCTCTCATCTCGCGTAACATTTCTTCTGAATTCCCGGTCCCGGCAAGGGAGGCCTGTGTGCATCGTAGCCAATCCGCGAGCGAGCGTCATCATTTTCGGGACCCGGCCGCCCCTAATCGGCTCGTTCCCGGTACTGGATACTCTCGGCGAGATGCTGTTGTTCTATCTGGTCGCTGAACGCCAGGTCGGCAATGGTGCGGGCTAACTTGAGCACCCGGTGAAACGCCCGGGCTGAAAGGTTCAACTGCTCGACGGCCATCCGCAGGAGATCTCCGGCGCCATCCGCAAGCTTCAATTGCGCGTGCTCCCGCACCTGTGACGGGTTCATCTCCGCGTTGAGGATGGTGCTGTCGAAGTCGGCGAACCGGGCATGCTGAACCTGTCGAGCCTGCTCAACACGGGCGGCGACGGCGGCCGAGGGTTCGGCGCGTGTCGTCGAGGCGAGCTTCTCATACGCAACCCGCGGCACATCGACGAAGAGGTCGATCCGGTCGAGCAGCGGCCCGGAAATCCGTCGCTGATACCGGGAGACAACCCCTGCGGGGCACGTGCAGTCCCGCGTTGGGTCGCCGTAGAACCCGCACGGGCAGGGATTCATGGCGGCGATGAGTGAGAAGTTCGCGGGGAACGTCACCGACATACGGGCGCGGCTGATGGTCACGGTGCGGTCTTCGAGGGGCTGGCGGAGCACTTCCAGCACCTGAGGGCCGAACTCCGGCAGCTCATCGAGGAACAACACTCCCCGGTGGCAGAGGGTGATTTCACCCGGCCGGGGGACCGTCCCCCCGCCCACCAGCCCGGCGTGGGAGATGGTGTGGTGTGGTGCTCGGAATGGCCGGGAGCCGACGAGGCCGGCGCCCCCGGGCAGGAGGCCGGCAACGCTGTAAATCCGTGTGACCTCGAGCGCTTCGTCGACGGTCATCGGCGGGAGAATGGAGGGCACGGCCCGGGCGAGCAGTGTCTTTCCGCTTCCCGGAGGCCCTCGCATGATGACGTTGTGACCGCCCGCCGCCGCTACTTCGAGCGCCCGCTTCACATGGTCCTGTCCGACGATGTCGGCGAAGTCGGTGCCGCGATAGAGGTCGGGCGGCGGCGCGTCGGCCGACGAGACAGCCGCCGGAATTGGCACCGCGCCGAGCAGGTGCGATGCCAGGCTCGCCAGCGTGTCTACCGGAAACACTTCGATGCCCGCCACGAGGGCTGCTTCGGGCGCATTCAGGACTGGGACGAACGCCCGTTGAATGCCGCGTTTTTGCGCCAGCGCCACCATCGGCAGGACACCATTAACCCGTCTGACAGCGCCATCGAGCGACAGTTCCCCGATGAACACGGCGGTCTCGAAGTCGCCAACGATCTGGCCACTCGCCGCGAGCATCCCAACGGCGATCGGCAGGTCGTAGGAGGGCCCTTCCTTCCTCAGGTCGGCCGGGGCGAGGTTGACGATGATCCGGTTGTTGAAAGGCCACGTGAGGCCGCTGTTCCGAATTGCCGCCCGTACCCGTTCGCGTGACTCCTGCACCGCGGTGTCGGGCAGACCAACGATGGTGGTCGTCGGGTTCTCAGCGCGGGAGATGTCCACCTCGACCTCGACCAGTTCGCCCTCGAGGCCGATGACCGCACAGCTGAAAACGCGGGCCAGCACGGTCGGAGTTTCAACCGCGGCCAACGATTCGGTCAAATGGCACCCGGCTGCACGGTTAGAACATTTGTGTTGACACTCGCACATCCGTTCTAGTAGTCTGGCGAAAACATTCGAACGGATGTGCTGGCGATGGTCAACCCGCTCCTCACCCTTCTCGTCGACCTGATACTCATCGGTACCGCGTTCTTCGTAATCGGGACCATGATCCGCGAGTACCTGGAGAGCAAGACGCCCTCCGTCGGCCGTCGCGAGCGCGCAAGCGAGGGGCCGGTACGGCGGCCGCAGACCATGCCTGAACTCGGCCGTCGACCACGACAGGAGCGGCGCCGAGTCGCCTAAGTGGACTTTCTTAGCGAAGGGAGCGGTTCATTCAACCGTGGGCGCTTCCGGTCGATAGACCGCTCCACGCTCCTGACACCACGGATGATCTCGATCCGGGAGAGGAGTCGCGAGAGTTGCTCGATACCCGTCGTCTCCAGCGTCGCAAGGATGCTGACCGAACCATCGCCGGTCTCGTGGGTCTGGACCCCCACCATGTTGACCTTGTCTTCGGTGACCACGGTGGTGATGTCGCGAAGCAGACCAACCCTGTCCCAGGCCTCTATCCGGATTGCGACCGGGTAGAGCTTCGTGACGGTACCCCACTCCACTTCCACTAGCCGTTCCTGCTCATCCTCGTTTAACACGTTATGGCAATCGGCACGATGGACCGTGACGCCGCGGCTTCGCGTCACGTAGCCCACGATCTGGTCGCCCGGGACCGGGTTGCAGCACCGCGCCATCGTCGTAAGCAGGTTACCCACGCCCAGGACCCGAAGGCCGGGACCACCCAGTTGGGCCGGGGGCTGCTTCACTGGCAGCTGGGGCGGCGGCTCGTTCGCCGCCTCCTCTTCCTGGATGAGCGCGGCAATTTTCTTCGCTATCCCGCTGGTGCTCACCGCGCCGTAGCCGATCGCCGCCAGGAAGTCTTCCCAGTTGGAATAGTTGAACAGCGAGAGTAATTGCTCCTGCCGCTCGCTTACGTCGACCGCGAGCCGTCGCATCTCCTTTTCGAGGATTTCGCGGCCGCTCAGGATGTTGTCGGCGCGCTCCTGGCGACGGAACCACTGGCGAATCTTTTCCTTCGAATGCGTCGTCCGGACGTACCCGAGGTTTGCGTTCAGCCAGTCACGCGAGGGGCCCTTGCTGGTTCGGCTCCGCATGATGTCGACGACGTCGCCGTTTCGCAGCGTCGAGTTCAGGGCAACCATGCGCCCGTTGACCTTCGCCCCGACCGTTTGATGGCCAAGGTCCGTGTGGATGCGAAAGGCGAAGTCGAGTGGTGTTGCGCCTGCCGGCATGTCGAGCACGGCGCCCTTTGGCGTGTACACGAATACCTGGTCGTGGAAGATGTCGGTCTTGACGCTTTCCACGAACTCCTCGGCGCCGGCGAGGTCGCGCTGCCAGTCGAGGAGTTGTCGCAGCCAGGCAATCCGTTCCTCGTCCTTGCCGTGCTGGCGCGAGTCTTCCTTGTAGCGCCAGTGCGCGGCGACGCCATATTCGGCCACCCGGTGCATGTCGTGCGTCCGAATCTGGATCTCGAGCGGCCGGCCGCCCATCGCCACCACGGTCGTGTGGAGCGACTGGTACATGCTGTCTTTCGGGTTGGCGATGTAGTCGTCGAACTGCCCGGGGATCGGCCGCCAGAGCGAGTGCACGACGCCGAGGGCGTGGTAGCAGTCGGCCACGTTGTCAACGAAGACGCGCACGGCCAGCAGGTCATAGATCTGGTCGAAGGATTTCGACTGCTGCGCGTAGCGAGACATCTTCTGGTAGATGCTGTAGATATGCTTGGCGCGGCCGGTGACCTCGGCCTTGATGCCCGCGTCCGCGAGGTGGGCCTTGAGCGTTGCCGAGGCTTCCTGAATGTACTTTTCGCGGGCATCGCGCTTGGAGGCGAGGAGTTCGGCGATCTCCTTGTACTTTTGCGGGTCGAGGTACCGGAATGCGTGGTCTTCCAGTTCCCACTTGATGTGCCAGACCCCCAGCCGGTTGGCCAGGGGCGCGAAGATCTCCATCGTTTCGAGCGCGATGCGCTGCTGTTTCTCGGGCTGGAATGCCCAGAGCGTGCGCATGTTGTGCAGGCGGTCGCACAACTTGATCAGCACGACGCGGATGTCCTCCGCCATCGCGAGGAACATCTTTCGAAGGTTCTGTGCCTGCACGCCGTCGCGCGCCATCTGGTCGTTGGTAGCGAAGTGGATCGGCAGTTTTTCCAGTTTGGTCAGGCCATCCACGAGGCGGGCAACTTCCGGCCCGAACCGGCGGCGTATCTCGTCGTTCGAGATGCCGCAATCCTCCTGGACGTCGTGGAGAAACGCAGCCGCCAGCGCGTGATGGTCGAGTTCGAGCGCGGCGACCATCTCAGTCACCTCGAGGGGATGGGTGATGTAGGGGTCGCCCGTCCGGCGCAACTGGCCTTCATGGCATTCGGCAGCGAACTCGTAGGCCTGGCGGACGATCTCCAGCCGCTCTTGAGGAAGATACTCCGCGGCGTGTGCCAGTACGGTTTCGATATTGATGCCGGTAGAGGGCTGGGCATCGGCCCGCGTTGGCATTGTTTGCATCGCTTTGCCGGGGGAGTCGTCCTCGCCTATGCTAGCACGCAACCACCCACCGAGACGACTCCAGCACGACCATGAGTACACGATTCCAGGCGCCTCGCGGAACGCAGGACGTCCTTCCCGACATGCAGCCGTACTGGGCGGCGGTCAACAACGCGATCCTGCAGGTAACCCGCCTCTATGGCTTCCGGCGCATCGACACACCGATGTTCGAGTCGGCTGCGCTCTTCGAAAAGGGCAGCGGTGATACCACCGACGTCGTAGAAAAGGAGATGTATGTCTTCCAGGACCGCGGAGGCGAAGACCTCGCACTCACTCCAGAGGGGACGCCTGCCATCGCCAGGGCCTATCTCGAGCACGGTATGGGGAGCTGGCCACAACCGGTCAGGCTCTACACGACCCACCCCATGTTTCGCTACGACAGGCCTCAAAAGGGGCGCTACCGCCAGCACACGCAGTTCGACTGCGAGGTAATCGGGTCCAGCGACGCACTGGTCGATGCGGAAGTCATCGAACTGCTCTGGCGGCTCTACGGCCTCCTGGGGCTTCGCAATCTCCAAGTGCGGCTCAGCTCCATCGACGACCCCGGGCCGCGACGAGCCTATACAGAACGACTAAAGGAATACTACCGGCCGCACCTCGGGCAGCTTTCGGAGGACAGCCAGCGGCGGTTCGAGCGAAACCCGCTCCGCCTGCTCGACAGCAAGGACGACCGGGACCTTCCCTTCAAGGAAGCCGCGCCAAAGCTCGTCGAGCAGTTGAGCGACCCTGCGGCCGAGCACCACGCTATTGTCCAGGACGCGCTCGCGGCCAGCGGCATCCCCGTGGTCATCGACCCGCTGCTGGTGCGCGGCCTCGACTACTACAACCGCACCGTGTTCGAAATCGTGCCGGCCGACGACGAGCGGGCACAGGGGACGCTTGGCGGGGGTGGCCGCTACGACGGCCTCATGGAAATCCTCGGGGGGCCGCCCACGCCGGCGGTTGGCTTTGGAAGCGGATTCGAACGGCTGATCCTTGAAATGCAGAGGAACGCGTTCGAACTGGAGGTTCCTGAGGTAGCAGATGTTTATGTCGTGCACCGCGGGGAGGGTAGCGCCCGGTCCGCCTTCCGGCTGGCTGGCGAGCTGCGTGATGCCGGCCTCGCGACAGTGACAGGTGACTCCGGCCGCTCCATGAAGTCACAGATGCGCAGTGCCAACGCCAGCGGCGCAAAGGTAGCCGCCATCATGGGCGAGGACGAACTGGCGCGCCGGTCAGCGGTTGTGAAGGATCTCCGTGAAGGGGGTCAACAGGAGGAACTACCTCTCGGCGCTGTCGCCGGGCGGGTGCGGGAACTCCTCCAGCCCGGGTAGAAGGCCGGGTGCTATACTCGAAGCAACGAAGGCACCCTTTGAAAACGGTCCGCCGAGCGCGGGCCGTTCCCGTGAGTGATGGACGAATCGATTCTCACCCAGCTACGCCGAGTCCGGCAGCGGTACGACGAACTGACTGCCGA